>QZLB01000057.1 GCA_004796425.1 Desulfobulbaceae bacterium
GAAATTGTTGATGGTCAATTCAAGGGGTGGTGTGTCCGCTACTGGTTCACCGGTTGGCGATTCAGACTTTTCAGGTGGTTGGTACTCCGTTTCAAATCGGTCCAATTTTTCTTCCAGCGCAACAACCTGTTTTTGCAATGACGCTATGTTGTGACTGAGGTTGCCGGTGAGTTCTACCAATTCAGTCATTTGCAAACTGGCGGAATCTTTATTTTGCACCAACTCCTTGGGTGGTACCGGATCCTTCGTGTCCGCAGGTTGCCTGGTTGGTGCAACGGGTGAAGACTGCACACGATGTTCACCAGGTTGGGATTCTTTCTTGCGGGATCTTCCTACTTTCTCATAGAGTGTTCCGATACTGTCCTTTGTTTGCTGAAAGGAGGATTTGGCCTTATCCATCGAATGCAATGAGGTAACCGCAATGAAAATTCCAATCAAGATCAGAATAGACACGACCAGTGCAATTGATAAGCCAATCAGGAAGAGAACGCCTTTAGCCAGCCCGGTAATAAGAGCGATGGTGCTGCCAACGAATCCATCAGAAGGAGAATTCGTCACAATTGAAATCAGAAGGAATACAACAAGCAGAACAACACCGGACTGGATTAGTGGGTTACGAAAGTCGTTTCGATTCATAATGGTCTCCTGCAGTGATTTTTCTGTTCAGCAATACCTTCATTGAGAAGAATGTAATGTATCCTTACGTGTTAGTTGAGAGCCAACCATCTCTTTAGTCAACAACGAAATCCTAACGATGTCAACCCGTATGAAGTGTACCGTCCTCATCCTAGACTCAACTTCCTCAGTGCTGCGATCCTCATGAGAACCGGAGGGTGACTATACGTTATAAATACCGTCAACGGGTGCGGTGTTATGTTTGAGAGGTTCTCAAGGCTCAGTTTTTTTAAGCCACTGATCAACCTATCACCACTGCCTGTTGTTTCTGCAGCATATTGATCAGCCTGGAACTCATGCTTTCGAGAGAAATGATTGATCACCAATGATAGAAAGGTACTCAAAGGTGAGTAAAGAAAACCGAAAAAAACCAGGCTGGCATAGGTTGATAGATGTTCCATACCAAATGCGTCGAATAAGTGTTCATTCTTCAAAATAAGCGAGAGAAAGAAGAAAATGAGTCCTGTTTGTAACACGGACAGGATCATCATGAACCAGATGTGACGCTTCTTGAAATGGCCCATTTCATGGGCAAGTACCGCTAGAATCTCATCATCGTTCAGTTTCTCAAGCAATGTATCAAAGAAAACGATCTTTCTGAATTTACCGAAACCGGTGAAAAAGGCATTCAATTTAGCGGACCTCTTCGAACCATCCATCGTGAAAATACCCTGGATGGCAAAAGATTCAGCGTCTGCATAAGATTCAATTTTATCCTTGAGCGTGCCTGATGCCAAAGGGGTAAATTTGTTAAATAGCGGCATGATCAGCACGGGGGCCAGAAATTGTAAAACAAAACTGATGATGACCACACCTGCCCAACAATAAATCCACGCCCTTTGGCCCCCAATCTCAAATAGAATCAGGATAAGCCAGAGAATTGGCCCACCAATAAAAATGGTCAAGCCGATACCCTTTATGAGATCAGTTACAAAAAGCAGTGGGGTTGTCCGATTAAAGCCGAACCGTTCTTCAACATAAAAAGTAGAAATAATGGAAAATGGGAGGCTCAAAACCAGCGAGAGCAGAAGAAGTGTACCGGTAAATATGAGACCCGTGACTATTTCTGAAAAACCCAGAGAACGGGCAAACTGATCAACCAGATTGAAGCCACCAAGAATGATAAAACATATCGTAATGATAACGGAAAGTGTTGATTCAACAAGAGACAGTGAGGTGGTGGCTTTCGTATAACGTTGTGATTTCAGATAGCTCTGGTTGTCAAACGTATCAGAGAATTCATCCGGTAGTTCTTTATGCAGGGTTTGCAGATTACAAATAGAGACAATGGTTGAGAGAAAATAGTTAAAGAATATAAAAAGGAGAATGAGTAATAGCCAATAGTTCATGCGGTACCATCGATATAAGGAATTGGGGAGATGTACTTACGCTAATAACGTTTTAAAAAGTGGCAAGGATACCTCATTCTTTTCAATGCAGATTTTCGGTATGGGAGCTGATCAGAACTACCGGATCAGAACTACCGGATCAGGTGTGTGATCATAGGGGGTATTATCGAGCCCCCCAAATCATACTGTTGCACCGATAACGGTTGCAGCCATGTCCAAAAACCAGGTCGGAAAAATACCCATGGTAATGATGAAGAGAACCAGCAAGAGGGCAAGCGACTTGTTGCTCCAACCATCACTAACCATTACGGATTCCTTAGAATCATCAGAGCAATATGCCAAGCGGACCATTGAGAGGTAATAATAAATTGCGATGGCGGTATTGAGTGCGGCGAGGATAACCGGTACAACATAGCCTTGCTTGAAGGCATTGATCAGTATCATCAACTTTCCAGTGAAGCCAACAAAGGGCGGTATACCGGCGAGGGAAAAAAGACCAAGGGCAAAGGTCAGGGCCAGGAGCGGTGATCGACCATGTAGTCCCTTCAAATCCTCTAATTTTAAATTATTTCCATTTGGTGTGGCGGCGCAGATGGTTAGAAAGCAGGTCAATGTCATGGCTGCATAGCCAATGGTGTAGTAAAGCGCGTTTGAATATCCCTCAAGGTTAAAGGTCAGGAGTCCAAAAAGGATAAATCCGGCATGGGAAATACCGGAATAGCCTAAAATTCTTTTCACATCTTTCTGGGCCAGGGCGGAGAGGTTTCCGTAAAACATTGAGCATATCGAGCAGAGCAGCAGCAGGTTAACCAGAATTTGCCCATCCACGCTCACCATGGCAAGCAGCCTGATTAATAAGGCAACTGCAGCAAGTTTTGGAATCGCGGCGACAAATGAGGTCGTTTCATTTGCCGCTCCTTCATATATATCCGGTACCCAGAAATGGAAGGGAAAAAGACCGAGTTTATAAAAGAAACCAGCCATGACCATGATGATCCCGGTTACTGCAGCTGGTTGGTTGTAAAGGTATGAAATTGAAGGAATAATGTCTTTGAGGTAGGTAGAACCGGTAAGCCCAAAGAGGTAACTCATACCAAAGAGCATAAATCCCGTTGCCATTACTCCAAACAGCAAATACTTGATTCCTGATTCTAAGTGATAATCATGAGCTCCACTGGATTGTCGCATGGGAACCATAATATAGAGGGCAAAACTTGAAAGCTCAAGGGAGATAAAGATCGCCAAAAGCTCAACGCTGGATACCAGCATCATCAAGCCAAGTAACCCCGTGAAGAGGAACATGTAATATTCAGCCCTGATACGCTGCCCGATTCCAGGAGTGTTACCAGAGAAGACGATGACGATGAAGGTGGCTGCGGCGATCAGCAATTTGAATAATTGGGAGTAGAGATCAATCTGGTAGGCTGCAAAAAAGAGGGTCCCCTTGTTATTTATGCACGTCAGGGTTACCAGCAGCAGCAGACCGGTCAAACAGAGAACGATGTTCCTGAGCGTCTTCTCTGATGGGGTTCCGAGGCTGACGAGGAATAAAATCAGAGCTGAAATGAGAATGATTAGTTCCGGAAGAAATAATAGCATATTTTATTACCCACCAGTAGTTATACAGGTTTTTAGCATTAGTATGGTGCCATCAGGTTTAGCGATAATGAATGCGTTCGATGCATCGTCAGATTTTGCAGCAAGTCAGTGACACTGGCATCAATCAGATCGAGAAATGGGCCGGGGCTTAAGCCGATCCACAAGACGAAGAAGAGAAAGGGAGCCAGGATGACGATTTCACGAGCGTTAATATCTTTGATCCAGGATTGGTCTGGATTATCAACCCCACCCCAGATGATTCTCTGGAGCATTCGAAGCATATAAGCTGCTGCGAGCAGGGCACCAGGAATTGCGGCGAGCGCAAGCCAGGGGAATCTCCCTGCTTCGATGTCAAACTGAAACGTACCAGCCAGGATCATGAATTCTCCCACGAAGCTGTTGGTACCGGGAAACCCGAGTGAAGCTAATGAGAAAAAGGTCAGGAACGTAACAAATATCGGCATGTATTTGCCAACACCTGCAGCCATAGAGAGCTCTCGGCTATGAGTTCTTTCATAAATCATGCCGACACAGAGGAACAAGGCACCGGTGGTAACCCCATGGTTTATCATCTGCAGAATGGCGCCCTCAATTCCTTGTTTATTGAGGATGAAAATGCCCAGGGTTACAAAACCCATATGACCAACAGAAGAGTAAGCGATCAACTTTTTCATATCATTCTGGGCCAGGGCGGTAAAACCACCATATATAATACCGGCAATCGACAACCAGAGTACAAAGGGCATCAACTGATACGTGGCATCTGGTACGATTGGCAGCGCAAACCGTAAAAAACCATAGGTACCCATTTTCAATAGTATCGATGCCAGAATGACTGAACCTGCGGTTGGTGCTTCGACATGGGCAGCAGGTAACCAGGTGTGAAATGGGAACATTGGCACCTTGATTGCGAATGCGAGGAAAAACGCTATAAATACAAGGATCTGACTGCCAAGTGCGTAATGGTGCCACATCATATCCGGGATAAAGAAAGAATACTCGTTCTGCCAATACAACCAGATGATTGCGACCAGTAGCAGTATTGACCCGGCCAGAGTATAGAGAAAAAATTTGACAGAGGCGTAGATTTTTCGGGGGCCGCCCCAGATACCGATGATCAGATACATCGGGATGAGCATTGCCTCCCATAGTACGTAAAAAAGGATAAAGTCGAGAGCGACAAACACTCCGATCATCGCGGTTTCCATGACCATTAAACAGATCAGAAATGCTTTGACACGCAGTTTTATGTAACTCCAGGAAGCCAGAATACAAAAGGGCATGATCAATGCCGTCATAACCACCAGCAGAATAGAGATACCATCGATACCAACAACATAATTAATATCCAGTGACGATATCCAGACTGCTTTTTCGGCAAACTGAAACTTGGTGGTTTCAGTGTCAAACCCAACAATCAGTACCAGAGAAAGCACGGCCACCACACTGGTGAAACACAACGAAATATATTTACAATAACGTTCTGAATTCACAAACAGCATGATCAAAGCCGCTACAAGGGGGAGAAAAATCAGTGTACTGAGTATCGGAAAACTGGAAAAAACCAGATGTTGATCCATCTTATGTATTCCTTTGAGTCAGTGATTACAGCCAAATAAAGGCTAACAGTATTAAGGCAACAAAGGTAATGGTGAAACTAATCGTATATTGGATTTGTCCTCGTTGCAGCGCTTTCGCGATTACCGTGCCAAATTGTTTCACCCCGCGAGCAGAGCCGTCAATCAGGCCATCAATTCCATGCCAGTCAAACCACGACCAGAATTTTGCAGTAGTCATGAGCGAATAGAGTCCGACCACTCGGTACACTTTACCCCAGAGCGTATCAAACCATTGAACGGGGTGTTCAGCGAGCCATTGAAAAATGGTGCCGCCTTTTCGATACAACCAGTCAATATCAAGATAAGTTCCAGCTACTGCCGTGAGTTTCTTGTGGAAAAGGAAAAATGCCAATGCGGTAAAGGCAAGAATCTGCAGGGTCTCACTCAGGTGGTACTGATTGTAAGGCTGGTACGAAATATCCTGATAGGGAAGCAGGGAGTAAAGAATAGGATAATAAGTTCCGATGGCAAAACAGAGCAGCGAGGCTATGGTCATGGCCAGCAGCATGTTCCACGGTATTTTTGACTCTGGCAGCGCGTCAGTGAAGTCGCTTTTCTGTTCCCCAAAGAAAATCAAGGCGGGAAGTCTGAGTCCGGCTACCAGGAAGGTACCGGCAGAGACCATGGTCAACAGAAATGCGACACTGTTGAAGTGCGCTTTAAAACTTGCAGCAATGATCATTGATTTGCTCACAAATCCGGAAAAAAACGGAAATGCTGAAACAGAGATCCCACCAATAACCATAAAGACTAGAATTATCGGTAGGTTAGTGTGCAGTCCACCCAGCTCTGATAGTTTAGACCTGCCGGTACAATAAATAACGGCTCCCGCGCCCATAAAGAGTAACCCTTTGTATAAAATGTGGGCAAAGGCATGGGCTGCTGCACCGTTGATCGCCAGTGCACTGCCGATGCCAACTCCGGCAACCATATAACCCACCTGGCTGATAATTTCCCAGCCGAGTAAGCGCCGTATATCATTTTCCAGCAGGGCATAGATGATTCCGATTACTGCCATGCCAACGCCGAGATAAATCAGTATGTCAAAACCGGCACAACTTCGGGCCAAGGTGTAGACCGCTGTTTTGGTGGTGAAGGCGCACATGAATACCGAACCGGTGATGGTTGCTTTACTGTACGCATCGGGGAGCCAGGAATGCAATGGTATAACCGCTGCATTGAGCATCAAGCCTGACATGATCAGCCAGGTATATATCTGGGCGTTTTCGTAGTCAAGGAGGTTAAACTCTATACTGCCGGTCGCCTGATAGCGAAGGACAAATCCCATGAGGAGCAATAAGCCGCCAAAGGTATGGACCAGCAGGTATCTGAATCCTGCAGCCTGGGAATCTGTATCCTTGCGGTTGAACCAGATTAAAAATGTTGAGGAGAAAGCCATTATTTCCCAGAAGAGAAACAGACTCAGATAATCACCGCTGTAGATCGCTCCAATTGAGCCGGCCACATAAAACCAGGCAGCAAAATGTTGCCAGCAATTTTTTACATGCAGCCCATACAGCGTGCCGATAATTGCCATCAATCCCATGATGATTGAGAAGATGATTGACAGGTTGTCTATTCTGCCAAATGTCAGGCTCCACTCCATAAAAGAAACCTGGCCATATATGCCGGGAGAAAAACTCAGGTAAACAACCTGGCCAAAAGTGAGCAGGGGGATGAGAAAAAGATACGGTTTCAGGAACGGGCCTCTGATGAGCGGTAGCACGAGCGCTCCTGCGATCAGGATCAGCGATGGATGGAAGAAACAATCAGTCGCCATAATAATCATCCCCCTTTCTAATACCCGAATCTGAAAACCATCGAGCAAAAAAGATGAGTACCAGACATGAGATAAATCCAAAAATCGACCAAAATGCCGGAATATGTTTCTCTACCCAGGAGTGTCCGTGGCTGGTGTCAGTAGTCAGGCTCCAGATTACGACTCCTCCAATCGTGCCAAAAAATATTAGCCGTGCAAGAGTCGGATGGTCTTTGAAAAAATCGATGAGTTGTTTCATCCTGTTACCGCCTTTACGAAGTGCATCATGAAATTTGGCCAGATTCCAATGATTACCGAGATCGTACAGGCAATCACAATGGGAATGAGCATGGAGAGTGGCGCTTCTTTAATACCGTTATATGCCGCACCTGCCGGTGGTTTGGCAAAAAATGCCCGATAGGTGACGGGTAGAAAATACGCGGCGTTTAAGAGTGTTGAAGCCAGCAGAACAAAAAGAATACCGAGCTGATGAGCTTGGATGGAGCCGACCAGGAGATTCCACTTGGAAACAAAACCGGCCACAGGCGGCGCTCCAATCATAGAGAGTGAGGCGATACCAAAAGCGCCAAAAGTCACGGGCATCACCTTACCTAAACCTTCCATTTCAGAAATATTCTTTTTATGGGCGGCGACGTAAATGGCACCGGCACAGAAGAACAGCGTGATTTTGGCAAAACCGTGATTCACAATATGGATCAGGCCGCCTTGAATTCCGGGAATTGTTAACAGAGCAACCCCAAGGATAATATAGCTGAGCTGACTGACGGTAGAATAGGCCAGTCGAGCCTTGAGATTGTCTTTTGACAAGGCGATAATCGAAGCGGCAAGGATGGTGAAACTGACAAAATAGGCGGTAGGTATCCCCAGGTTCAGTGCTGACATGGTATCTACGCCAAAGGTGTAAAGCATAACCCGGGTCGTACAGAAGACACCGACTTTAACCACGGCAACCGCATGGAGTAAGGCAGAAACGGGGGTAGGAGCAACCATCGCCCCCGGCAGCCAGTGGTGAAAGGGCATGATACCGTTTTTCGCGAAGCCGAACAGGCAAAAGACGTATAGCATGATTACCAGCGTCTTGTTGACATCGGCGGGGAACATGCCGTCTGAGATATTCAGGCTGAAATCAAGGGTACCTGTTAATACATAGATACAAATCATAGCCGGCAGCAGGAATAGTTTTGCCGTAGCCGTCAAATATACCAAATATTTCCGTCCACCGTCGTAGCCCTCTTTATCCTGATGGTGCGCAACGAGCGGATAGGTGCAGACTGAAACAATCTCATAAAAGAGATACATGGTGAACAAATTGTCTGAAAATGCTACTCCAATGGCCCCAAAAATGGCCAGAGCAAAACAGGCATTAAATCGGGTTTGTGCATGCTCATTTAGGCCGCGCATGTAACCCATGGAATAAAATACGGCGATGGTCCAGAGTGAAGAGGCAACTAGGGCAAAGATCATGGACATCGCATCGGCCCGCAGGGCTATTGTTACATTTGGTAAGATCTCAAACAATTTGCAATACAGCACATTGCCTTTCAGGACTTGAGGGACCATCAGTCCAACGGTGACGAGCAGGATCAATGATGAAACAGATGAAATTGCTTCCCGGAGATTTTCGTGGGCACCTTTGAGCATCACACCGATGGCGCCAACCAGTGGTATCAGCAGTGCTATGACCAGACTAGACGTTGGGAGTATGTTCGGATCCATATGAGTTCAATTCCTAACCTTTGAGGTTCACCAGGTCTTCGGTGTCGACTGATTTAAAGGAGCGATAAATGGCCACCACAATACTCAGGCCAATTGCCGCCTCAGCAGCTGCAATGGCCATGATGAATAGGGTGAAGATTTGGCCGACGGCTGGGTCGGGGGCCAGGAACCGGTTGAAGGCCATGAAATTGACTGACACCCCACACAAAATCAGCTCAGAAGCAATTAACATTCCAATGAAAGTCCTTCTGGTCAGCAGGCCGTAAACGCCAAAGCCAAAGAGCATCGCCCCGATCGCCAGATAGGTTGTCAGATGTTGATGGATAGTTAAAAGCGTCATGTTAGCTACTCCTTCCGTCTCGTGCGATGACGACCGCGCCAATGATTGCGATTAAAAGGATGATCGAGATAAGCTCGAAGACCATTGAGTTGGTAGTGAGCAGGCTGATACCAATATCCCTGACGCTTCCCGAGCCAGACTTCGGATAACTTTGCCACTCTGTTTTGAGCGCCAGACCAGTCATGCAGCCAAAGATGAGCGCAGCCACGATAAACCCCAGGGGACCGGATAAAATATTGGCGGGAGTTGTTTTCTTCTTTTCTTCGGGTGCAGCCAGCATGATTGCAAATGATATCGTGACACAGACAGCGCCGACATATATCAGAATCTGCATCATCGACATGAATGGGGAATTGAGGAAGTAATAAATTCCGGCAACACCGACAAAGCAGATTACCAATCCTGAAACAGCTCTGACCACCCGTTCAGCGGTGGAGGCAACATAGGCACCGAGTATCGTCACTGCAACCATGACGAGAAAGACCAGTCCGACAAGGCCATCCGCTGACAGGATCGACGGGGTTTGGTAAATCGTCTGGGAAACATCCATTATTCCTGTGCCTCCAATCTCTTTAATAGGTCAAATACAAAGTCTTCACGTCGGGTGCTGGCAAGGTTATATTCGTTGGAAAACTGCAGTGCATCGAAGTTGCAAGATTCAACACAGGAGCCGCAGAGCGAGCAGGTCGTGAAATCAAGAATATAACTGGTGAGCACCTTTTTCTTGCTTCCTTCAGGCTTCTTACCTGCGAGGCTGATGCAACTGGAAGGGCAGGCACGTTCGCACATCCCGCAGACAATACAATTCGATGTACCTTCTTCGTTTTTTATTAATTCGATGTGTCCTCTGAATCGTTTGTACATCTTGACTGATTCATGAGGGTAATTGAGGGTAACCGGTTTTCGGGGGAACTCCTTGAGAGTTATCCACATGCCATCGATCAAACTCTTGGTACCGGTTAAAAGATCTGTAAAATATCCGCCCATAATCAGAAGACCTTCAGCAAGGCTGCGGTGAGCAGCAGATTAAACAGTGAGATAGGAATCAGGTATTTCCAGGAGAGGTTCAATAAACCGTAAATGGTAGTTCGGGGAAAGGTCCACCTGATCCAGATAAACACAAAGATGATCATATAAATTTTCAGCAGGAACCAGCCAACATGGTCGGTGAATGGAAAGAAACCGAGCGGTACGGGGCTTGACCAGCCACCAAGAAACAGAATGGTAACTAGGCAGGCACCAATGACAATATTGGCATATTCCCCCATGAAAAAGAGTCCAAATCCCATACTGGAATATTCGGTGTGAAAACCGGCCACCAGCTCACTTTCTGCCTCGCCGAGATCGAACGGCGCACGATTTGTTTCGGCTACCGCACAGACAAAGATAATCAAAAATGATATGGGCATTAGTATGTTATAGCCAACGGCTTCCTGAAACCCCCAGATATTCCACTTCCAGAATCCACCAAGCTGGGAGGCTGCGATTTCCGAGAGGTTCAGCGAACCTGAAACCAGCACGATGGTTATGGTGGTAATTAACATTGGGATCTCATAGGCAACCGTTTGGGATACGGCTCTGACGGAGGAGATCATGGCATATTTATTTCGCGATCCCCAGCCTGCTACCAGCAGGGACATACCGCCCAAAGCGGCAAAGGCAAAAATCATCAAAACCCCGACGTTGATGGGATGAGCTACGATGTTTTTACTGAACGGTATCGTCACAAAACTGATCAAGGCAGGAAACATGGCCAGTACCGGGGCGACCATGAATATTGCCTTATCAACCCCTCCCGGTATCAGGAGCTGCTTGGTCATCAATTTGACCCCGTCAATAGGTGGTTGCAGCAGTCCCCATGGTCCATTCTCCATGGGGCCGGGACGACGTTGATAAAATCCGGCACCTTTTCTTTCGCACCAGACCAGATATGCAGCGTTTAATCCGACAAAGCAGATCGCTATGAAGACCGCAACCGCGGCATTTAATAATGTAAGGCTCATGGCTGCCTCCTCTAACGATCCATTTCAGGAATTACAAGATCCAGACTACCCATAAAAGCAAGGGCATCTGCAATAAGCATCCCCCGGCACGCTTCGTCAAATATATGCATGTTGGAATAAGTCGGAGATCTGAGTTTCAGTCGATAGGGCGTTTTACTGCCGTCACTGACCAACCGGATGCCAAAGTTTCCGCGGGCTGTTTCTACCGCAGCGTAATAGTCTCCGGCGGGTGGCTTAATTATTTTGGGTTTTTTCTTCGGATTGACCTCTCCCTCGGGAAGTTTTTCCAGGGATTGCTCAATGATCCTCAGGGATTGTTCAATTTCATCCATCCGGACAAGGTAGCGGGCCATAGAATCGCACCCGTCGTAGACCGGAACGTCAAAATCAATTTCGGGATAAATTGAGTATGGTTCGTTCTTTCTTACGTCATAGTTGATACCGGAACCTCGTGCGACTGGACCGGTAGCGCCATATCGCAGACACATATCCCGGTCGATCATGCCATGGCCTTCAAGGCGTCGGCGCAGGATTACATTGCCGGTCACCAGTTTTGCATACATCTTTAACTCTTTCCTCATACGCTTGATAAACGCTTGAGTACCGACAATAAAATCATCATCAATATCGTTGTAGATGCCGCCAAAGCGAAAATAGCAATAGGTCAGACGCGAACCGGTTACTGATTCAAGCAGATCGAGAATCTGTTCACGGTCATCGAAACAGTACATCAGTGGCGTAAACCCGCCAAGATCAAGAACGAAAGCGCCAAGCCAGACCAGGTGTGAAGAAATTCTGTTCAGCTCAACGGTGATAACGCGGATATATTCGGCGCGCTCAGGAACTTCGATTTCACAGGCACGTTCCACCACCAGTGCATAGCCGTGATTGAAGGCCATTGCAGAGAGGTAGTCAAGCCTTCCCATGTTCGGCATGTACTGAGGGTAGGTCCTGTTTTCCGCCATCTTCTCATGCATCCGATGGATATAGCCAAGGACCGTTTCAGCATCGTAGATGTACTCGCCATCCATGGTCATTTTAACCCTTAAAACCCCATGGGTTGCCGGATGTTGAGGACCAACGTTTAGGACGAAGGTCTCATCGGGTTGCAGTTCAATCGGTTTGTTCATGCTTGAAATCCTTCAAAAGGGGATGAAAATCAGCGTCCTCGGGAAGTAGCAGCGGGGTTGGGTTCGGATGGTTCTGGAATTTGATACCAAAGAAGTCATGGGTTTCCCGCTCATGCCAGTTGGCCCCAGTATATACCTTGGTAATACTGGGAATTAGAGGGTTGTCACGCGGTACTTTTACCCGTATTGCGATTCTGCATAACTCAAAATCATACCTGCTGAAATCGTACACCACCTCTAGCTGGTTATCCTTAATCCAGTCGACACCGGTGATCGATTCAAGATAAAAATCGAGTTTAAACAAAATGGTGGTGGCTTCGATCAGCTGGTCAGGATCGAGGAGAATATCGAGGTGAAATCCGCAGGACTGATAATCTCGCTCAAGGATACCGTTTTTACGCGGTGTTTCATCACTCTCCGGTTCGTTTTCTACCTGACTCGTTTCTGCTGAATCAGGGCCAGGTTTTGCCACTGTTTGAAACAGATGGGAGAGTGCCTGGATTGTTTCATGGTGAATGGTCATCTAGTCGCTTCTCCACATGATTATGTGTTGTTATCTTCCCGCCACTCAGGTTTGACTTTGGGCCATCTTCTCCAGCCGGTAATTTTGTGTTCGAGTTCAATAATTCCTTCTATCAGGGCTTCAGGTCGTGGTGGACACCCGGGAACATAAACATCGACCGGTAGGAACTGGTCGGCTCCTTCAATAATTCCATATTGACCTTCATATACGAAGGGACCACCGGAAATGGCACAATTACCAAGGGCAATTACCCATTTGGGTTCCGGCATCTGGTCGTACAATGTTTTAATACCAGGAGCCATTTTTTTGGAGATTGTCCCGGCCACAATCATCACATCGGCCTGACGGGGGGATGGTCTGAAAACCTCTGCACCAAAACGTGAAAGATCGAACCTGGCAGCACCGGTGCCCATCATCTCAATAGCACAGCAGGCAATACCAAAGGTAAGCGGCCATAATGAATTGGCTCGGCAGAGGTTGATCAGTTTGTCAGCGACAGCAAGTTGTACAAGAGACTCAGGAACCGTCTCTAGGTTTGGCGATAACTCTTTCTTTCCCACTTAAAAACTCCTTTTACCCACGCGTAAACAACCGCAAGTGATAAGATTCCTACAAACAGGAATATTTCGACCAAATCCCTGAAGGCGTAAATGCCATCTTTGATGAACATTTCATCGTTGTAGGCGAGTGCGACTGGAAACAAAAAGAGTACATCGACATCAAAGGCCAGGAACACCAGAGCATAGAGATAGAACACTACGCCATATCTGATCCAGGTATCCCCTATGGGTTCCATTCCGCATTCGATATATTGATCGCGTTTGGCTGAAAGCTGCCTGCTTTTCAGCGGCATGAAAAGATGCACAATCAGGATCGGGCCCAAGGCAAAAGCCAATCCGCCTAGCGTAAACGCCGTAATCCAGAGAATATCGTCACGATAGAGAAAAACTGAAAAATCCATATTTCGTTTCTCCAATGCTAGTGTTTCTAACGAAGGGATCATGCAAGACGCTATATGAATGCTGATTGGTATGCATACTATAAGCTCGCGTCTCGACTGTCAAACGGTATCTTTTGTGCCACATCGTAGTTATTCTTGTATATAAGAATTGGTATTTATAATTAAAAAAGTGCACAAAACCTGAAAAGTAATTTTTAAAGATTCTCTAATATGATATGATTCCGGATGCATTGTAAATAAAAAAGATGTATATTATCAAAAAAATTGAACGAGAGATGTGCGATGTCTATAACCTTGAGACAGCTTGAAATTTTTATAGCGGTTGCTGAAACCGCACAAGTAACAAAAGCGAGCAAGAAACTTTTTGTTACCCAATCTGCAGTCAGTATGGCATTGGCCGAGCTTGAAAATCAACTTGGTGGTTCACTGTTCGATAGGCATGGCAGAAGCCTGTTACTCAACGCACGTGGCAGGTATCTTCTGCCGCTCGCCAAAGACATAACCGCTCAGGTCAGCAGTATTGAAACGATCATGTCCGAGCGTAACGACACACTTACCGGGCATATCAATGTTGTCGCCAGCTCAGCACTGGGGAATTATATCCTGCCATATTTAATTGGTGCGTTCAAAAAAGCTCACCCCAAAGTTTCGATCAACATGCTGGTCTATAACACCAAGATTGCTGAAGGGATGGTCCTTGATGGTACATCCGATATCGGTTTTGTAGAAGGTGAAATAAGCTCGGTTGATATTAATGCCCGGCATTGGTTCAAAGATGAACTGGTTGTCCTGGCCGCCCCCTCCGATCCGCTTGCCAACCGGGAAATTTTTGATGTCGAAAAAGATATGAAAAGCAGCCGGTGGATTATGAGAGAGAAGGGGTCCGGTACCGCTGCTATTTTCCGATCCAAAATGAAAGACCACCTCGACGATCTTAATGTGGTTATGGAAATGGGGCATCCCGAAGCGGTGAAAAGAGCCGTTGAGTCTGGGGTTGGTATTGCCTGCCTGTCGGCACTAACAATCTGTCGGGAGGTAGAAAATGGTTGGTTAAAAAGTCTGAAAGTAGCGGGTGTTGACATGAAACGTCAACTCTATGTGATCAGTCGACGAGACACCCAGATGAGTGATGCTCTGGCGGAGTTTCTCGCCTTTTGTGATGTGATGTCATCATCCGAAGAAGACAACCAATGTCTGTCTTCACCGTGGAAGCTTCAGTCCTTGCTGGCACGACATTCCAGCTCCAAAAAGAAATAGACGGTTCGATACATTTATAATACCGCCAGTTCAAGGTTCACATTGGGAATACGTGAGCCTTGAACCTATTGATAGTCAACTTTGATCAGTGTGAGACCACACGGTGGCGCGCTTACTCCCGCCGCCTGACGGTCTTTTTGCTTTAGTATCGCTTGGAATTCTCTGGCAGTTCGCAAACCACGACCTACCTCGAGGATTGATCCTGAAAGATTTCTCACCATCTGTCTGAGAAACCCGTCACCAGTAAAATGCATATCAAAACAATTGGCTGCATGCTGCTCGAGTTTCGCGGAGAAAATAGTACGCACCGCACCTTTGCCGGACTGAATTGATTTATCTCGGGTTCCTGAATTTTCAAAGCTGGAAAAATCGTGGGTACCAACAATCTGTTTCAGACATGCTTTCATCGGTGCTTCAGCAAGTTTATAAGGGTAGTGGAATCGGTAGAGCCGATCTTCAGGCAACATGATATCGCCGTTAAAAACCGAGTAACGATACGTTTTGGAAACTGCGGAGAATCGCGCATGAAAGTCATCGGCTACATTCTGCAGATCAAGTATCCTGATCGCTGGGGGAAGCATTGAGTTGAGCCCCTGTTGTAGGCGCGGCAGATCGATAGCGCTTATTGTCTTAAAGTGCGCGGTCATGCCCAAGGCATGGACACCGGCGTCCGTTCTTCCTGCGCCATAAACTGTTATCGGTTCGTTGCAGATCACGGAGGCCACCTGTTCGATTTCCTCTTGGATGGTTGGGCCGTTGTCCTGTTTCTGCCAGCCGCAGTAATCCGTTCCGTCGTACGCTATGACCAGCTTGATCGTTTTTCGCTGCGAAGCAGTCATATCTGAAGCATCAATTATGGAAAGAATGGTGCGTTGCTAATTCCTTCGGATTCATCAAAGCCTGCCATCAAATTCATGTTCTGGATCGCCTGGCCAGAAGCACCTTTGACGATATTATCAATGGCGGCGGTGATGATGAGTCGGTTTGTGCGTCTGTCAACCTCAATACCGATATCGCAAAAATTAGATCCTCTGACAAACTGGGTCGCCGGCTGCCCGCCCTCATCAAGTACTCGAACAAACGGTTCATCCCGATAAAATGATGTATAGAGTTCATTCAGGTGGGCGCGTTCTGCCTTCAGGGCCATTGAGCAGTAAATTGTCGAGAGAATTCCGCGTGAGATGGGCAGAAGGTGAGGAGTGAATGAAACAGTAATCCCAGAAGCTGCAATCTGAGATAATTCTTGTTCAATTTCCGGGGTATGCCGATGTGTTCCACCTACTTTATAGGGCTTGAAACCATCATGGACTTCACAAAACAAGGTGCCAAGGCCGATTGATCGACCGGCTCCAGATGTCCCTGATTTGGCGTCGATAATTATAGATTGAGGATCAATGAGATTTTGATCCAACAGCGGCGCCAGGGCCAGGATAACCGAAGTCGGGTAGCAACCGGGATTGGCGACCAGTGTGGCGTGCTTGATTTCATCGCGATAGCGCTCGGGCAGACCATACACTGCATCTTTGAGCAGATGCGGTGAACTGTGCTCCTGATACCACTGCTGGTAGGTGTCAACATTTTTAAGCCGGAAATCAGCCGACAGGTCGACAACTTTTTTGCCTGCGTCAAGAAGCGGTGGTACCAGATCCATGGCTGTTTTATGCGGAACTGCGCAAAAGATAAAATCTGCTAGGGAGGTGATCTCATCGATCGCATAATTATGACAGACGAGATCTGTTTTTCCGCGTAGGTGAGGGAAAATCTCGGATAATTTTTTTCCTTCAAACTGCCGGGATGTTACAGCCGACAGTTTTATTCCGGAATGATTGCAGAGCAGACGGCACAATTCTGCACCGGTATATCCTGAAGCACCAATTATTGCGACCTTGAGCATAACAATTACCTCATCTGGTGGTACTGATTAAAAAAGGGGATAACAGATATAATCTGCTATCCCCTCTAATTGAGCCGGACTATAAGATGCAAGCCATAAGGCAGGCATCTGACGTAGGACAAACCTGAATAAAAGCAGGTTTAACGCTTGGAGAACTGGAATTTTGCGCGTGCGCCTTTCTGTCCGTACTTCTTTCTTTCCTTGTTTCGTGGGTCCCGGGTAAGCAGTCCCGATTTTTTCAGGGCTGACCTCAGTTCTTCATTGGTTTCAAGAAGGGCCCGTGAAATACCATGCGTAAGAGCATCTATCTGTGCTGATTTTCCGCCACCTTTGAGGGTTGCCAGAATATCGTACTGTTGCTCGGTCTCGGTGACCTTGAAGGGTTTGTCAATCTTGTGAACCTGGAAAGTTCCACCGAAATACTCGTCCGGGGACATTCTGTTTACGATAACATTACCTGAGCCGGGAGTTATCCAGACACGGGCAATTGCTTTTTTTCTTTTTCCGGTCGCGTAAAAACGTTCTTCGGCCATAGCCATCTCTCCTCAGGAAATTTATAGTACCAGCTCAGCAGGTTGTTGTGCTTTGTGGGGATGCTCAGAACCTGCATAAACTTTTAATTTTTTTAATTGAGCACGGCCAAGCCTGTTTTTCGGCAGCATACCCTTAACCGCTTTTATCACAAGATCGGTCGGATGTTTCTCGAGCAGCTCCTTAGCGGTGGTCTGCTTGATTCCACCCATATAACCGGTATGGCGATAATATTTTTTGTCATCCCATTTCTTCCCGGTCAACTGCACTTTGTCAGCGTTGGTGACAATGATGAAATCACCGTTGTCGATGAACGGAGAGAAGGTCGGCTTGTGTTTACCTCGCAACCGACTCGCGATTTCGGTTGCCAGTCGGCCTAAAATCTTGTCCTCGGCATCTACGACATACCATTTTCTCTCAATCTCTTTTACAGGAGCAAGATAGGTTTTCATTGAGTTCCTCTGCAATCAAGCTTTAATTAAAAAAAGGTTCGAACAGTGCCGAACCTTATTTGGTTATTTTGGAGCGGGAAACGAGATTCGAACTCGCGACTTCAACCTTGGCAAGGTTGCACTCTACCACTGAGTTATTCCCGCTCTGTGTTTTAGTCAAAACAGCATCATATATACTAAGTGATTTTGGCAGTGTCAATAAAAAAAAGCCTTCCATTGGACACACCTTAGAACCGGGGAATTTCCGGTATATTTAAAAATATATGGTATTGTCGTGACATTATATTATAAATAAGGAGATATGCAGGGATTGAGTAGACAAATCGATTCTTTTTCTATGAAAATTCTTCTTGGGAATAGGTTATGTCAGGAAGTAAAAGTGTCCGCACAGGTACGGTAAATCGAAAAACAAATGAGACTGAAATATCGATTTCGTTAAGTTTGGACGGTACAGGGAGGAATGAGATAGACTCGGGCGTCCCGTTCCTGGACCATATGTTAACGCTGTTTTCGGTACATGGTTTTTTTGATCTCAAACTTCTAGCCAAGGGTGATACTGAAATTGATGATCATCATACTGTGGAGGATATCGGGATATGCCTTGGCCAGGTCTTGGCTCAGGCAATCGGTGATAAATCCGGTATCAGAAGATATGGGACTTGTTACTTGCCGATGGATGAAACCCTGGTGCGTACCGTTGTTGACATTTCTAATCGACCGTACCTCCATTATGAGGTTGTGGTTGCAGACCAGAAGGTTGGTCAATTTGATACCTGTCTTGCCCTTGAGTTTATGCGTGCGTTTTCTCAGCATGCCGGAATAACCTTGCATATCGATCTGTTGCACGGTGAGAATGCACACCATATTATTGAAGCAATATTTAAGAGTCTTGCTCGGGCAGTTAATGAGGCAGTTACCCCGCTTGAGGGAGTAACTGGTGCGTTATCCTCCAAAGGTTGTTTATAGTAGTATCATGCTATTCAGATAAAGAGGTGTTTCGTGAAACAAACGCTTAGACTGATGTCGGCTTTCGTTATGCTGTCGTTACTGTTTATTATGTCATCCTGTGCTCACAAGGAGGTAGCCGGTCCAACCGATGAAGAGCGGCAGGTAGCACGGACACAATATCCCTGTTTGACAGTATTGCCGGTAAATACCACTGTTAATTCTGTACCTGATATGAGTTACCAGGAAGCTGCTCGTCTTGAGGAGGGCGCACGTTATCTTGATTCTGTGATCACGCAGCTTTTGAATGGCAAAAAAAATGTCAGGGTCTTAAGCGATCGTCAGCTAACTGCTGTGATTGCAGAAGATTCAGCCTCCGCACTGGCAATGATTCGAAAAATAGGTGCCGAGCTCAATTGTGATGCGGTAATGATAACCACCCTAAAAACATACCAACAGAGAGTCGGTGGCAGCTATGGAGCAGAAGTACCCGCATCTGCCTTTTTTTCATTGAAGGTATTTGATGTAAAAGATGGGCGTATTATCTGGTCGGCTATGTTTAAAGAGACCCAACAATCGCTCCTGAGCAACCTTGCCTCCTTTAATAAAGCTCAGAATCGAGGCTTTAAATGGATCACCGTTGAAGAGTTAGCGAAACAGGGAATGGCTGAGAAGCTGGAGCAATGCCCCTATTTCTAACTTGAACGAGCATCTGAGAATGATACGCCCGCCTGCCTTTTGGCAGACGGGCGTATTTATTTCTGGTCATAAACGATGAAACCATATACTTTATCCGCCCGATTGAGCAGATTCATTGGACGGGCAATGCACGATTACACTATGATTGATTCAGGTGACCGGATTCTGGTTGCGGTGTCCGGGGGAGTGGATAGTCTCGTCAATGCCTGGGTGTTAAAAACCTGGCTCAAGAGAGCGCCCGTATCGTATCAGTGTGAAGCGGTATATGTTGATAATTCAAATTGGGCATCGGTTCAGGACCATCAGCACCCCAGGGACTGTATTGCACAGTATATGAGGGAGTTTTCTATCCCATTTCATATACTGAACGGTCGGATGGTAGCAGGTGAAAAACCAAGTTGCCATCGCTGTTCAACAAACAGAAGAAACCAACTGTTTGAATTTGCCCGGGATAACGGTTTCAACAAAATTGCGTTCGGGCATCACAAGGACGATCTTGTCGAAACGTTTCTCCTGAATATTTTTTACAGTGGTAATATTTCAACCATGCGTCCCAGGCAGGAACTTTTTGATGGATGTCTCTACCTGATCAGGATCCTGTCCTATCTGGAAAAAAAGGATGTAAAGGAGATTGCCAGGGGCGTTGGTATTGAACCGGCGAAAAACAATTGTCCATTGGCGGACCATACCCGAAGAGATCAGATCAGGGATATTCTGGAACAGATCAAAAAAACGGTACCCGATGCAAAAGCTTCTATATTTTCAGCACTTGGAAATGTACGGGATGAATATATGCTCAAACAGAGATAACCGTATAGTTCGATAATAAAACAGGGGAAGATCATCATGACGAAAGTCAGAATAATAGAGATTTTAAAACGCGATGACTTTGGCAGTAATGTATTGGTAAATGGTTGGGTTCGAACAAGGCGAGATACGGGTTCCTTTTCTTTCCTGGAGATTAACGACGGTTCCTGTCTGGCTAATCTGCAGATCATTGCTGATGAGAAACTTGATAACTATGAGCAGGAAATCAAAAAAATTTCAGCAGGGTGCAGCATAGTGGTTTCTGGAGAAATTCAAGCCTCACCTGCAAAGGGGCAGGCAATAGAATTGGTCGCGAGATCGGTTAAGGTGATTGGTTGGGCCGATCCGGAAACATATCCGCTTCAGAAAAAAAGGCATTCTTTTGAGTTTTTAAGAAACATTTCCCATTTGCGGCCACGAACCAACGCGCTGGGTGCTGTCTCGCGCGTGCGATCCCGCTTGAACTTCGCGATTCATCAGTTTTTCGAGAAAGAAGGATTTGTTCAGGTGCACACACCGATTATCACCACCAGTGATTGTGAAGGGGCGGGGGAGATGTTTCAGGTTCAGAGCACTCAGCAGACCGCAGCTACTCAGGAAGCGGGTGAGCATTTCTTTGGTAAACAAGCTGGGTTGACCGTGAGTGGACAATTACAGGCAGAGGTTTACGCTCAGGCTTTGGGGCAAGTCTACGCCTTTGGCCCGACCTTCAGGGCAGAAAACTCAAACACCAGCAGGCACTTGGCCGAATTTTGGATGTTAGAGCCGGAAATGGCGTTTTGTGATCTCGATTGCAATATGTTACTAGCCGAACAAATGCTGAAATATCTGCTTTCAGATGTGATTGAGAACTGTCAAGAAGATATGAACTTATTTAATGCCTTCATTGAGAAGGGACTTCTTGATAAGTTGGAAAATGTAATCTCCAGCAGATTCGAGCACATTACTTATACCGAAGCAATAGAGCGATTGTTATCGTCCGGGCGTAAATTTGAATTTCCGATTAAATGGGGTATTGACCTGCAGTCAGAACATGAACGATATCTTACTGAGGAAGTATTCAAACTGCCTCTTGTTGTCACCGACTACCCGGCTGCTATAAAACCTTTTTACATGCGGGTTAGTGATGATGGTACGACCGTCGCAGCTATGGATATACTGGTGCCAGGAATCGGTGAGATTATCGGTGGCAGTCAAAGGGAGGAACGCTACGACATATTAGTGAGCAGGATGGAACAAGCCGGGATCGATCTGGAGGAATATGATTGGTATCTCGACCTTCGCAGATATGGCAGTGTACCACATTCCGGTTTTGGTCTGGGTTTTGAGAGACTCGTACAGTTTGTAACGGGCATGGCAAACATCAGGGAAGTCATTCCCTTCCCACGAACACCGGGTTATGCACCATGTTGATATGTTTCTGTAGGGAGAGAGGTAAGGATGTCTAAAGCGCACGGCGTAAAAAAAATGTTTGATTCTATTGCCGCTCGATATGATATCATGAATCGGGTTATGACGCTTGGGCAGGATCAACGATGGCGCCGATTCGCAGTAGATAAAGCAAATATCCCCGAGAGCGGGACAGTACTGGACCTTGCATGTGGTACCGGAGATATTGCAGCGCTGGTTTCGCAAGAGTATCCGAGTAGTTATGTTGTCGGAGCTGATTTTTCCACGAATATGCTACGCGAAGCAGGACGCAGATTCGGTCAGCAGATTTCCTGGTTGGTCTGTGATGCCAACGAGCTTCCCTACAAGGATGATCGATTTGATGCAGTTACTTTTGGCTACCTGTTGAGGAATGTGGATGATTCTTTGAAAGTTCTTCGAGAGGTTTATCGCGTATTGAAAACGGGAGGTATGGTTGTCTGTCTCGATACGACACCGCCGGAAAAAAACATACTGTATCCATTTATCAGACTTCACCTGCACTATGGGATTCCGCTTCTTGGAAAAATGATCGCCAGAGATGAGGATGCGTATGGTTATCTGATTGAATCAACAATGGATTTTCACCAGGCAGAAACGCTCGCTGACATTTTTAAAGCGGCGGGCTTTAGAGGAGTTGGTTATAAGAAGTTCATGATGGGGACAATAGGAATTCACTGGGGGATGAAATAAATGACATTCACGATGGAACGGCCTGTCTACGAAAACAAAGTGGAAACGCTTTTCGATGCCTTTTTGAACAGCTGTACCAACCACGCGAATCAAACAGCGTATATTTATCAGGTGGGAGAGGAGGAGATCACGGTTTCCTATGCAAAACTGTTGGAAGATGTGCTCCTACTCTCACGAGCATTTCAAAGCAAAGGGGTCAACAGTGGCGATAGGGTGATGTTTCTTTCTGATAACCGTTATGCCTGGATGGTCACTGATCTGGCCTTGATGTCATTATGTGGGGTCACCGTCCCCCGCGGTTCTGATACCCCTACCCAGGAGTTGGCCTATATCATAGAAAACAGCAATTGTTCCCATCTGGTAATCGAAACACCAGAGTTGCTGGAGACTCACCGTGAACAGTTAAAGAAGATAAAAGGTATCAAGAATATTTTCGTCATGACCGGCCCGACACTACACTCACTGTTCAGCCGTACTTATTCTTACCAGGATCTGTTAAAAGATCGCACATACAGCGAAGAGGATCGGCAGGTTTTCATCAAACGCGGCAGGACAATTAAGCCCGACCAGTTGCTTACCATCATCTATACCTCAGGAACGACCGGTATGCCCAAAGGGGTCAGGCTCAAGCACTCCAATATCATGCACAATGTCAACTGTATACCGGATATTATCGGACTTTCCAGTAATGATCGATGGCTGTCAATTCTGCCAAGTTGGCATATTTTTGAGAGGACCGCCGAATACGTTGCCATGGTCGAAGGATGCTGTCTGGTTTACTCATCAGTGAAGCAATTTGCCCAGGACCTTGAGAAATATCGCCCGACGGTTGTGGCAACGGTTCCCAGAGTCTGGGAGGCCCTCTATGGACGAGTTCAGAACGCGGTGAAGAAGAAAGGAAAGGTCCCGCATACTATTTTCACGACGCTGGTTTCGATTTCAGCCCGGTATCGACGTAACAAACGGGTGGTTCTCGGTCGTCTCCCCCGGTTTGGCAATGAATCTGCTTTTTTGTCGATGGTACGAAAAATACGGGGGTGCCTGGTTTGCACCGCCCTGTTTCCGCTCTACCTGCTGGCTCAAAAAAAATTAGCGGTCGTGCGGCAACGATTTGGTGGCAGGCTCCGGCTGGCTGTCAGTGGTGGTGGGACTCTGGCTGGTTTTATCGAAGATTGGATTGATTCGGTGGGTATCAGAATTGTCAACGCTTATGGGATGACTGAATGTTCACCTGCTATAGCGGGGCGGGGGTTGAGTTGCCGGACCTATGGCACTCTTGGTACGGCCGTACCTGAGACGGACCTGCGGATCGTTTCAGAGACAGGAGAATCAGTCAGTATTGGAGAAGAGGGGCTGATTGAGGTGAGGGGGCCGCAGGTAACCGAAGGATATGAAAATAATCCCGCTGAAAATGAAAAAGCCTTTACCGAGGACGGGTTTTTCAAGACCGGTGATCTTGGTAAAATGACCATCAACGATGAGCTAATTATCACTGGCCGAGCCAAAGACATCATCGTTCTGGCCAGTGGTGAGAATATCGATCCCAGTAGAATTGAGTCCACGATCACCATGTTTCCATTTATCGAAGACGCGGTTCTTGTCGGGCAGGACAAAAAGGGTCTTGGGGCACTGTTGGTACCGAACCTTGAGGAGTTCAGCCAATGGACCAGCCGGACCTTTGAAAATGTGAAAAAGGAAACCGATGAGCTCCTTACTGACAACAGAATACTGGAGCAGATCCGTAAGGAGATGAACCGCCTGTTGCGACCCAAAAAGGGTTTTAAACCATATGAAAAGCTGCACGGTATTACCTTCCTTGATAAAGGTTTGACCCATGGTGAGGAGCTAACGAACACCTTGAAAAAGAAACGTCATGTGATTGAGCGGAAATACCGTGAGAAAATCAATGAGTTATTGAAGTAATGCCATTTATTTTTGATCACGTAATCTGCTTCTCGAGTTGATTGCGAGTTCGTCGGTGGTGGTTTGTTGCCGTCTTGGCTTGTCTTTTGAGGGATAACTCACCTCTCGCCTAACCAACGACACCCCTTCTATTGTTGTGATGAAGAAACGGATGGATGGGAAGTTTATGCTGTGATCCAGGAAAATATGCTGAACACTGACGGGCAAATGGTTTGGCTTGCATCGACTTTACCAGTATGAGATCATAAAGTATAGGGAAGATATAAGAGGTCGAAAAAAACAGATTATGAGGTGAAGCGAACAGGTATGGAGGCGAATATGAAACGGATTAGCAAGATCAGTCGAGTTGTGACGCCCATTGATTTTTCAGATAATTCCCGGCTCATTGCAGATTCAGCGGCCTTCATGGCCGGAAAGTTTGGTGCTGAATTTCACCTGGTATTTGTGGTTCAGAATTTTGAGGATTATTCCGGTTTTTTTGTACCTCAGATGCATATTCCCAATCTTGAAGATGAACTGATGTCGGGTGCTGAAGAGCGGATGGCTAAGTTCATTGAAGAATACAAAGATTCTTATCTGGAAAAAGGCACCACGCAGGTGATCAATAGGGTGCTTATGGGAGATGTGGCTGAACAGATCGTTGATTACTCCTCAGAAGTGAAAGCAGACCTAATCATAATGGGTACCCATGGCTATAAGGGTCTTGAGAAAATCATGTTTGGCAGTGTTGCCGATAAAGTTGTCCGTTCAGCCTTGTGCCCGGTAACAACTATTAATCCTTACTCCTGTTGTACCTGGGACGAAGATTAGTAGCCGTAGCATACGCACCTCCCCAGATCTTTTTGTTGCACGATTAACACTGGTATCTGAGCTGCACGGGTAAAATAGCGAGCTCTGCCCGGTCCTGCCCGGTTTTTATTTCAATAGGCTTTTGTAAAAATAAAAAAGCACGATTGATCATATTGTTATCCTGGTGGTCTATTTTTGATGAATACGTAAGAATCGAAGAGAAATGAATTGTTCAGCCCTGTGGAGTGTGCTAATATGGACTGGCTTAACGCACCTTTGGTGTATTTGGTGTTGTTTATGTTTGAAATTCTATGAAAATTCCGATCAAAGAGGAGGCGGAGTAATGAACAGCAGAATCAAAACACCTGTATCACGAACGATCGCAGTCCTGGCGCTTTTTTGCGCCTGCTTTTTTATGTTTACAACGGTGGCCGTGGCTGGTGGCACCCTTCGTGTTGCTACGATGGGAGAACCTGCATCTCTTGATCCCCACAAAGTGAGTGGTACCTGGGAGAACTATGTTGTTGGAGATATGTTTATCGGCTTAACCACTGAAAATCAGAAGTCGGAACCGGTGCCTGGCGTGGCTACTTCATGGAAGATTTCTGATGATGGAATGAAGTACACCTTCATGCTTCGAAAAAGTGTCTGGTCTGACGGCACCCCGTTTACCGCTCATGACTTTGTTTTTTCGATGAGAAGAATTCTGCTGCCGGAAACCGCAGCAGAGTATGCCTCGCTACTTTACATCATCAAAGGTGCGGAGGCTATTAACACTGGCAAGGCAAAGCCTGAGACTCTGGCAGTCAAGGCAATTGATGATTACACACTGGAAATTCAGCTCACCGGACCAGCACCCTATTTTCTCGCACTGTTGACCCATTATACCGCGTACCCGGTACCAAAGCATGTAATCGAGAAACATGGTAAACTCTGGTCTAAGCCGGAAAATATGGTGGTGAACGGTCCCTACAAACTCGTTGAGTGGATTCCAAACACCCATGTAAAGTTGACGAAAAATGATAAATGGTGGGACAGCGGTTCGTTATCGCTTGATGATCTTACCTTCTATACCCAGGAAGATCGTGCAGCGGTTCAGAAAAGATTCCGCGCGGGTGAGATTGATGTGGCTATGGATTTTGCCTCAGACCAGATCGACTGGCTGAGAAAGAACATGCCGGATGAAACCAGAATTGCTCCCTATATGGGTGTCTATTACTATCCGATCAACTCTTCAGTGGAACCATTTACTGATGTACGGGTACGGCAGGCGCTGTCAATGGCGATTAACCGCAAGGCAATTGTTGATAAAGTGCTCAAGACTGGAGAGCTTGCTGCCTATTCATTTGTTCCGCCAGGGGTTGCCTACTACGATAATCCCGCAGAAGTTACTTGGAAAGATATGCCGTTTGGCGAGCGTCAGAAAAAAGCCAAGGCCCTGCTTGCTGAGGCTGGTTTCAGTCCTGATAAACCACTTGAGTTCACCCTCAGGTATAACACTTCTGAGAACCATAAAAGAATCGCCGTTGCCGTCGTTTCGATGTGGAAGGCAATTGGTGTGAAAGCCGAACTATTTAATTCAGAAGTAAAAGTGCATTACGCCGACCTTAAACAGGGCGACTTCCAGGTTGCACGGGCCGGCTGGATCGCCGACTATAACGATGCACAGAACTTCCTGTACCTCCTGGAAACAAGAACTGGTCCCAATAATTATGGACGGTACTCAAATCCCGAGTATGACAAACTCATGCTCGAGGCAGAGGTCACTTCCGATCTGCAGAAACGCAGTGAGTTGATGCTCAAAGCTGAATCACTGGCGATGAGAGATCAGCCGGTTATCCCTATTTATCATTACGTTTCCAAAAACCTGGTTTCTACCAAAGTCCAGGGTTTTGTAGATAATCCTCAGGATATTCACCGCTGGCGTTACGTTTCACTTAAATAGATGTTATGATGCCGGTATGCCTATGTGCATACCGGCATTTTTTGGTGATCCGTATTAACCTGTCAGAGGAGTGAATCTATGCTTTCTTACGCACTGCGCCGTCTCGGGAGTGCAATTCCAACCCTGTTTATCATTATCACTGTTGCCTTTTTCATGATGCGGCTCGCCCCTGGCGGTCCATTTGATAGAGAAAAACAGCTACCACCTGAAATTGAGGCCAATATACTCAAGGCGTATAATCTCGATAAGCCAATCCATCTGCAGTATCTGGATTATATGAAGAATATCTTGCGGGGTGATTTCGGCCCATCCTACAAGTACCTTGATTTCACTGTAAACGATCTCATACTTACCGGTTTCCCGGTAAGTATGAGATTGGGTCTCTACGCAATAACCATCGCAATCGTCATCGGAGTTACTGCAGGAACTATTGCCGCTTTGAAGCAGAACAGCCTTTTTGATTACCTGGTCATGGGAGTGGCAATGACCGGTATTGCTATTCCGAATTTCGTGATGGCTCCACTGCTGGCTCTGGTCTTTGGCGTTTACCTTTCCATTTTGCCGGTGGCTGGTTGGGGTGGTGGCGCCTTCAAGTACCAGATCCTGCCGGTCATCACACTCGCCTTACCACAAGTTGCCTATATTGCTCGGTTAACCCGTGGGAGCATGGTTGAGATAATGAATTCAAATTTTATCAGAACCGCACGGGCCAAAGGGCTTTCCGAGAAAATCGTCGTGGTCAGACATGCCTTGAGAGGGGGATTACTGCCCGTTGTGTCTTACTTGGGTCCGGCGACTGCGGCGGTTATAACCGGTTCTGTCGTGATCGAATCAATTTTTGATGTACCTGGAATCGGACGCTATTTTGTTAATGGTGCATTGAATAGAGATTATCCGGTGGTGATGGGGGTGGTGATCTTTTACGCCATTTTGATTATCGTGCTGAATCTGATTGTAGATCTGGTGTACGGTTTCTTTGATCCAAGAGTAAAGGTGGAGTAGTGAAGATCAAACCAATTATTCCTGACAGGCTCGAAAGTATCAGCGAGGACGCGGTAAAAGGTAGAAGCCTTTGGCATGATGCTCGTCGACGTCTGTTTCAGAATAAGGCTGCAGTCATTTCCATGGTTATTCTTGGAATCATTGTAGTGTTAGCCATCTTGGCGCCGTATCTTTCCCCCTGGCCATATGATGATCCTGACTGGGGTTATGATTTTCCCGGACCGCCCAATGCGGAACTCAAGCACTGGTTTGGCACCGATGGGAACGGTCGTGACCTGTTTGTCAGAACCCTATATGGTGCAAGAATATCATTGATGGTCGGTATTCTTGCCACCTCGGTCAGCCTGCTCATAGGTGTTACCTACGGTGCAACGGCGGGGTTTATCGGTGGTCGAGTTGACAATATCATGATGAGAATTGTCGATATTCTCTACTCCCTGCCATTTATGTTTTTTGTGATCCTGCTGATGGTCTTTTTCGGGCGCAATATCTTTCTTATTTTTATTGCCTTAGGGGCTGTTGAATGGTTGACCATGGCCCGGATCGTCAGGGGCCAGACATTGTCGGTGAAAAAAAAGGAATTCATTGAAGCGGCACACGCAACCGGAGTCTCCACCAGGAAAATCATTACGCGGCATATCATCCCCAATGTACTGGGGCCGGTCATTGTTTACATGACGCTGACCATACCGATGGTGATTCTGACCGAGAGTTTCCTCTCCTTCCTTGGCCTTGGTGTTCAGGAACCGCTTACCAGTTGGGGCGTTCTCATATCAGAGGGTGCCAAGCAAATGGAATCCGCCCCCTGGTTGCTTATTTTCCCTGCAATATTTCTGGCAATTACGCTTTTTTGTTTCAACTTTATTGGTGATGGACTGCGCGACGCACTTGACCCGAAGGACAGGTAACCATGCTTCTTGATGTTCAGAATCTAACAACCCGGTTTCACACTCATGATGGTGAGGTATGTGCGGTCAATAATATCAATTTCTCCGTTGAAGCAGGTGAGTGTCTTGGAGTTGTAGGAGAATCGGGTTCCGGGAAAACTCAGGCATTTCTGTCAATTATGGGGTTGCTTGCGAAAAATGGCAGTGCTGATGGGCAAGTCTATTTTGATGGCCGACAGATTCTTGGGTTATCTGGGAATGAACTGAACAATCTGCGCGGTGTAGAGTTTTCGATGATTTTTCAGGATCCGATGACCTCGCTGAACCCCTTCATGCGTATTTCCCGTCAGATGACCGAGGTATTATCGGAGCACCAGGGTCTTTCAGAAAAGGATGCAGTGAAACGGTCTCTGGACCTCCTTGATCTCGTTGGAATCCCGGAGGCAAAGAAGCGTTTCTCCATGTACCCGCATGAATTCTCAGGGGGGATGAGACAGCGGGTCATGATTGCCATGGCGTTATTATGTGAACCAAAATTACTCATTGCAGACGAACCGACGACCGCTTTAGATGTGACGGTCCAGGCCCAGATTTTGGAGTTGATTGCTAGGCTGGGTAGTGAGCTCAATATGGCAACAGTCCTCATTACCCATGATCTGGGAGTAATTGCCGGATTGAGTGATCGTGTAATGGTTATGTATGGTGGGAGAATTGTCGAGAAAGCGCCGGTCAGAGATTTATTCAAACAGCCGCAGCACCCTTACTCAAAGGGTTTGCTCGAGTCGATGCCACGAGTCGATGATTCAAATAATAAAAGCCTCTATACCATACCGGGACAACCACCAGATCTCCAGGCGCTGCCTCTTGGTTGCGCTTTTATCCCTCGCTGTGAACACGCCTTTGCCCCCTGTGAAAATCAGGTACCGGATCTGGTCAAAATTTCCTCCGATCGTTTTAAAGCCTGCCACCTTGAGGAGTTGCCATGAATTCTGGTGCACAGAGTCCGGTAAAAGAACCCATTTTGTCGGTTCGCAACATTAAGGTTTACTTTCCCATCCAAACAGCCGGCCTGTTTTCCGGTACCATCCCACTCAAGGCCGTGGATGGCGTGGATTTTGATCTTCTTGCTGGAGAAACGCTGGGTGTTGTTGGGGAATCAGGCTGTGGAAAGTCGACCCTTGGCAGGGGAATACTCCAACTGCTGGAACTATCGGACGGGAACGTTGTCTGGATGGGGAACAATATTGGTGGGTTGTCGTTTCGGGAAATGAAAAAATACCGAAAACAGCTGCAGATCATCTTTCAGGATCCACTTGCCTCGCTGAATCCGCGGATGACGATTGGCGATATCATTGCAGAACCACTGACCGTCCATTATCCAGAGCTTTCGGCTGAAGAGAGAACTCAGCAGGTCAAAGATATGATGGATCGGGTTGGGCTTTTGCCGTTGATGATCAACCGCTACCCCCATGAATTTTCTGGAGGACAATGTCAACGCATCGGCGTGGCACGGGCAATGATACTGAAACCAAAACTCATTGTGTGTGATGAACCAGTATCTGCGTTAGATGTCTCCATTCAGGCACAAATAATCAATCTAATCAAGGGATTGCAGGAGGATTTCGGCCTCTCCTTGATCTTTATTAGTCATGACCTCTCAATTGTCAGACATATAAGTCATCGTATCATGGTGCTTTACCTGGGTAATGCGGTAGAGGTTGCTGATCGGAAAAGGCTCTATAACAACCCCTGTCATCCCTACACCCAGGCACTCATATCTGCGGTACCTATCCCTGATCCGGATCTTGAAAAGGCAAAACAGCGCATTGTCCTGCAAGGTGATCTCCCGTCACCGCTCAATCCACCATCCGGGTGTGTTTTCAGAACACGGTGCCCATTGGCCCGGGATTTATGTGCAAGGGAAAAACCACGCTTGCAACAGATCGATCCGGACCACCAGGTGGCTTGCCATTTCTGGCAGGAAGCCCAGGATCAGAGAATAATCTAATCGGAAAGTACCGCCAAAAGGCCGTGGGAATGATCCGTATTCTTGCGTATCTCAATCCCGAGTAGCTGCGGGATTGTGGTGTCCTGGAGCAGATAAAACCGTACCGAACACCTGCCATTCACATGTTCGGGAAACATCTCATCCAGCAACTGATTCCAGGAGCGAA
>QZLB01000102.1 GCA_004796425.1 Desulfobulbaceae bacterium
CGGCAATCGAAGATCAGGCATCGGACAGGGCCCATCGTATTGGCCAAACCCGACCGGTGACTATCTATCGCCTGGTATGCAAAAACACCATTGAAGAGAAAATCGTCAAACTACACCAGGAAAAACGAGCACTTGCAGATTCGCTATTGGAAGGAACCGATATGAGCGGTCGGCTTAGTTCAGAAGAGCTCATCGGTCTTATCAGAGACCATTAAACGGCCTCTCGGCAATCATTATTTGTAGAAATCTGAACGTGATCTGACACCAATTGGTGATAAGGTTCAATTCACCCTGACAGTCATGACTGGACAGTCACCCCAAGGTTCACAGGAATAATATAAATCAAGCCAAGAATATAAAACAGTTTAGGTTGCCGATGATTCCACCTATCGCTTAGACTAAGTGATACGAAGTAACAGAATGATAAGGAAGTATGCATGATCCCCAGTTTCTGCATATTAATCTGTTAATGCTCGCCAGGGAAGAAATGAAAAATAAATCAAATAAGTCCGTCAAAGCTCTATTATTTGACCTCGGAGGTGTACTTGTTGATATAGATTTTAATCGAGCTTTTAATAATTGGTCAAATAATACGGAATCCAGCGCTGAAATAATTAAATCAAAGTTCAGATTTGATTCTTTTTATAAATCTCATGAAATTGGCGAAATAAATTCTGGAGAGTATTTTGACTCGTTACGGAAATCCTTAGATATTGATATTACTGATCAGCAATTTGAAGACGGCTGGAACTCAATATTCATAAGCGAAGTATATGGTATTTCAAGATTATTGAGAGTATTAAAGAAGAAAATACCAATGTATGTGTTCTCAAATACTAACAACTTACATCAACGTTATTGGTTAAATGAATACCAGAGTATTTTAAGTAATTTTGAAACTATTTTTACTTCGTCAGATTTAAGGAAACGAAAACCAGATCCTGAGGCCTTTCTATCCGTAGCCGATATTATTGGAATTAAACCTAACCAAATATTGTTTTTTGATGATTTACTTGAGAATATCCATGGTGCCAAAAAGGTAGGGTTCAAAACAGTTCAGGTGCATACAATCCTTGATATCGAAAGAGGTATAAAGCAGTTTGTAGACCTAAATTAGTCAGATAAGTTATTTTGCCGGACATTCTTCAATGCTCGTGATTTCGGCGTTAATATTACCAAATCGAATGTCTCGAATTTCTGATAACTGCTAGTCTTTAACCTCTTCCTGTGCAGGTAGGGTGTCTGCAGATCTGGATGGTCACCGATGGTCGCTCGGTAAATGGACAGGGAATAAGATAAAACATGGGTGATTGCCGAATATTTAAACCTTCGACAAGGTAATGTTAACGCTGCGGTCAGGGGCAGCAAGGGCTTCCACTGACCTTTGAAAATATGAAATAGTGTCTCATCGCACTGATTTCCTTAGCGGCTCGGCCCTTGCTGTCCCTCTGAACTGCGATGTTATACGATTTATTGCTCACAATCACACACACCTTTAACAGTTTCAAACTTAGAAGTTCGTGCCAGATAGATTCGGGAAGGAAGAAAAAAATGGGAAAAGTTAGCGCGGGCTAAATAAGAAAATTCTTATCACTTACCGTTAAGGCGCCAGAATCTACGTGGTTTCTCTGGACAGTAAGCCATGGTAAACTATATCGAAAATCAGGAGCCAAAACAAGAAAGACAATGGATTCATGGTCCGCTGCTCATTCTCAGTCATTATCAACACCATTTTCAGAATTTTTTACCAGCATATTTTATGAACCTTTTTCGAATAGAGAGGTACTAAAATAATGCGTGAAGGTGTGTTTAGTTTCATTGTTGTTAAAAAGCTTTCAGTAGAAGTTACTATAACGGTCGCTATCGATATACCGCCTTATTTCTGGACACTTAATGCGTTTTACAGGTTCTCAAGACCAGTAGGTACAAAAAAGACAGACCTATTCTGTGAGGTGGAGACATGAAAAAAAAGATACTCCCCATTGATTACTTGTTGTCGATGATTCTCATGACATGCGTTCTTTTCTTGACCGCACTACCACCTGAGACCCATGGTGGCGACAGGGTAACACGAGATAAGGAGGGGTGGTGCTGTTCCCAGGGGAAGGTTACGGCAGCGGACCGGGTGGTATGTGAACGTTACCAGGGTATCTTCTTTGACCTGAAAGAAGACGCTAAACGAGAATGCCGGGATTCACCCCGCATCCCGGTCCCGGAGAAGCTGCACCAGGCTCCGGAGCCGCCCGCAGCTTCTCCCAGATCGAAAGATAGAGATACTTCACCACCTGAAGCCCAGGAACAAAATGATGACCAACAAATACCTCATGATCGGGTTAAGAAAAGAGACCCTGAAAAAGAAAAGCATGACATCGACCTCAGGGTTGAACAAGTAAGGCTCGACAAGAGGCAATACCGGACCGGTGATACGGTTCGGGTGGTCGCAGAGCTTTCGGCAAATGGAAAACGGCGGGTCGTCACCTGCAGCATTGTCTACATGCTCGAAGGACGCCAGGTTGGCAAAGGCTCGGTGACTCTGCGCTCTCCCGGCGGCAAGGCTCAAGCCCGATCACAGTTCAAGGTGGTAGATCCGGGTGACCAAGGACTAATTGTCATCCTCGACCCTGAAAACCGTGTTGAAGATAGCAATGAAAGCAATAACCAGGGAGAGGCGCTACTGAGAGTCGTCGAGGAAGAGGGGCCGGCGGAATACCGTGCGGACAAAACTATCCAGAGGGGAACGGGAGAGGGAAAAGGGACTGTTGAGCAGTTAGCCGACATATCTATTGAGAAGAAGTCCCTTGGCTTCGAGAAAAGGAAAGGTGAAAACATACCGGTATTGAAGCTGAGGATTCACAACAGGGGCCCGGCCGATGTCAAACGGGTGGAACTGAATGCTTCTATCGAAGGGAGCAACAAGAAGAATCTTTCGATAACCCGTTTATCCCGCGGACAAACCAGAAATATCGATATTACCTTCGATCCTGTTGAACCGGGCGAACACGGTGTATTTGCCGAGGTGCATATCGAATCTGGGTCGAAGGTCGAAGATCCTGAACCAGGAAACAACATGGTTGAAGATATCATTTCAAATTTACCGGAAGGAGAGAGAATATTTACTGCTGACCTTTCGGTTAAAACAGTGGAAGTCGAAAAGAAAGTAACCGAGGACGGGGGTACGGCACTGCTGCTGTTTGAGATCAGCAACAACGGCCCGGATGACTCACCCGGCTCACGCCTTGCAGTCAGGATTGAGGAAGATCTGATCAGGGAGCTACAGGGCATCGATCTTGCGAAGGGCCAGAAGAAACTGGTCAAAATAGTAACTCCTCTTCAGCCGTTTGGTGACCATGCAGTTTTTGCGAATATCCTTCCCGATCTTAGGAACAATATCGAAGATATAATTTTGGAGAACAACCATACCGACCTGGTGCTCTCCCTTTTTCCCGAAGGCGAAGGAGAAGAATCGCCGCCGAAGCTGATCGAAGCGCCGGGAGCGGGTTTGAAGCCGGACCTGAAACCATTTGTTGAGACGATCAAGGGCACGTTCTTCGGAAAACTGGTCGAGGTGACAATAACCAATGCCGGCGGAGCGGCTTCGCTGAAAAGCAAGGTCGGTTTCTGCCAGGCTGCCGATGTGAACAAAAAGACAATAAGCTGGAACGGTATAGCCGAAGTCCCACCACTGGGACCCGGCAACAGCATCAAGATCACTATTCCGAACCAGATAGTCGGGTTGTTGAGCGAAAACACGAAATATGCAGCAGTTGTCGATATCGAAGATAGTGTTGCAGAAGGAAAGACAGGTGAGAAGAACAATGTTTCAGTCCCTTTTAAGCGCTATCCGTATAGTATGCCCAAGTGGAAAATTGGCGGTGCTGTAAAAATAGGCCCCGGGGGACTTACAATTCCTCCCCCGCAGGCCGGGTTCATTATTTTCACTCCCAACAGTCATTTCGGTTTTGCCAAGGGGGCTCTGCAGGATATTGTTTTTGATCATAATGCTGCGCTCAGCAAGGAAACCATTTCCTATATGAATGATTATATACGTTTTGTGCTCTATGACAAAAACGGCAAGGAGACTGTGACTATTGCTGAGAATGTGCTGCTTGATAAGAATCCAGGGAAAAAGAAGTGGATGTGGGCCGTTCCAACCGATATTCCCAACGGGAAATACTGGATCCGGATGGAGACCATGGATGAGGACTATTACGGAAAAAGCGGTCTGTTCGATATTTATGAATCCACGATTGCCGCCTCTGAAAAACTCTCAGGGAAAGAAGCAGGCACGGTTCCTCCGGGTTCGATTAAAAAGGCGGACGAAGGGCCGGGGAAAAAATCCAGCTCTTCTTCCGGCTCCGGCATGATCAAGATTGCCAACCCAGGTCAATCGTCGATCAACATTACTAAGCCATCCGCTCCGATATACGTAACATGGGGAAACACGGTTTCTCTTGAATGGAAATGCAGTTCTGATATCAATCAGGTCGAAATAAAGCTTGAATATGCCGGTACTGGAAAAAATATAGGGACGCTGGTACCAAAAGCCTCATGTAATAGTGGGAAAGCTTCAGTGTGTAAATGGTATATCGACAAATCAATTCCCATGGGAAAATACCAGCTCAGTCTTGACCCCATCGATCCAGGCATCAAATTGCCGCTGGGCTTTATCGGGACATCATCGGTAAGCTATCCGATAGAGGTCGGGCCGTCAATCGTAAAACCTGAGGTGGCCGCTACTTCGCCTCTCTCCCCATATCCGAACGAACCCAAGAGACTTGAGGTCCTTCTGCCCGAGGAATGGGATCATTGGCAGCCGGGAAAAACACAGCTTGTGGTATGGAAGGCGGATACCGACATGAAAGGTTCACCGATAACAATCAAGGTTAAAAAATTCAAGGGAATTACAGGACAAATCATTGCAGCCGGTGTTGCCAATTCCGGTAAATCTGGAAAATGGAAGTTGAAGAAACTTGACCCGTCCATCAAACCGGGCATATATATCGTCACCGTCGAGACGAAAGACGGAAAATTCATGGGTTCGGGAGGTCCGATTACCATTGGCTCGGCAACGGAGAAACCCATCATCCCCGAGATAGATTTCCTTATTCCCAGAAATGGAAGCGTAGTATCGTCAAAAATCACCATGTACTGGTATATGCTTGGTGGACCTGAGTTGGCTGGGGTTCCTGTAGAAACTACGATTGAAAAAATAGAGGAGATTCTCTACCAGGAAAACAAGGCCCATTTCATAAAAGGTATCGGGCAAAGCAATTGCGTTTCATCCATGAACGATAAGGCGGTGCAGAACGGGCTGCCGATTGGCATGAATTGCGATAATGCCGGCAAATCCACTATAACTACCGGCTGGCCGATACCAACAAAGCTTCCGTCCGGCTGGTACCGGATACGGGTGCGGGTGAAGATGAAGATCAAATCAACGCAGGAAAGCGTATTCCTGCAGGGCGACAGCCCGCGTTTCTATATCACAAATAGTGGAGGTATCCCATCCCACAGCGCACCAGCGGCCGGAGAACTGGCTACCCTTGTCAGCTCGATACCCGGAATGGAAATAATCGAGCCGAAAAGCAATACCGTATGGAAATCACCCGGAAAAGGGGCAATCCGGGTAAAGGTGAAAAATCATTACTCCTTCTTCCAAACGAGTGGTTTTAACCAGACTTGGGCGACCCTTCTCGGAGATGATGGTAAGGGGATTCCGGTACCGTTTCCACATCCATTTAAAGCGCCGGGTATGTCCACCAGTATACCATTGCCACACTTAAGTCCCATTACCGGGGGGGGGTGGGGCACGGATATTAAAATCCCGGAAGGGGTGACATGTAAATCCTGCCGGTTAAGAATCGAGGACTATTCCGGAAGCTACCGGCTTGAGAGCGAACCGTTCACTATCACCGGCAAGATGAACTCCAAGATCGCAAACGAGCCGGACAAAGCTGAAACCATCAGCGCCGGTCCCCCGAAGCTGATCTGCAACGTCAAGACTAAAGAAAACAACTACGTCAGTGACGGAAAATCGATCAAGGTTACGGTCGCCAACATCGGCCAGAGTCCCGCTATCAGTTTCCAGTACAAGATCGGTTACCGTCCCGCCGGCTCGAAAACATCGATAATGTCGAACAGCACCGGGGGAGCGGATCTCAAAACCGGTGAAAAAAAAGAAATTTCGCTGCCGTATCCGCCGATCGTAGAAAGCATGAAGAAACCGGACAACTCGACCCAAATCCTGAAAACGCCGGACCACTGGCAGAAAGAGACCACCTCAAAACAGATGTATGAAGTGGTTGTCGACTATGAAAATGCTTTTGGCAAGAGCGCTATCTGCGGCCCTTTCAGCGTAACAATACCCCCCAAGGGGAAGATTGAAACGCCCGAACCGCTTCCGGCTCCGGACCTTGAAATAATTTCGCCGACCGCTTCATCCGTCTGGCAGAAAGGAGCAAACGGGGAGGTAATATGGAAATGCATCGACCCGGATGTCTGCCGACAACCGATAGCGATCGAGCTTTACCATGCCACAACAAACAATCTTGTCAGTAAAACTTCCTGGGTAGGAACAGGCAGCAATCAATATCCCAAGGGGTTCAAGGCCAAACAGAAAATGAAAATCCCCCTCGGTTCGGCTGACGGCAGCTATTATGTCAAACTGCGCGACAGCATGGTCTATTCCGGGGGGAAACCGCCCACCTATTCCAGCCAGAACTTTTCCATTGCCACCTCGAAGTCAAATATGTACCCTTACGGCCAATTTACAATCAAAGGCATAAAGGGCATATCCTCCTCAGGCAAGTACGGTCTGTCATTCACCGTCGAGATTGGCCAGAACTCATCGGGCGATTTCAAGATCGGCGATTACGGACACGCGCTCTATGGTTCGCAATACCTCACGGTCAGGATTGAAAATCCGGTTTACGACAAAAACAGCGGCAAAGTGAAAGGCTCGGTAGCATACCAGTACCTTCACTCGGTGAAAGGGGGGGGAGGGACGAAAACTTTCAGTTCATACCCCTCCGGCACGATAAAAGCCGGTCAATCCTATACCTTCGGGGTTGATGTAAGCCCTATTCTTGGGAAACTGCATGATTTGAAACTGATATTCAATTCCGCGGCCAATACAAACATATATTCCCCGAAACTCACTGTAGCGCTCACAACCTACACCAATAAAAACAATAAGTGGATCCAGAGTGAGACCAAGCCCTATACAATTTTCCTGGACGGTATGACAATATCCAATCTGCCGATTACGGAAGTAAAAACCGGGAAAAACGTTACATACCCTTTTATCGGGGGACCTGCGAAATGGTAATCCTCATGATGAAATAAAAACTAATTTTTAGAAACCAGAGTTGCTTGAGCGTGAAAAAAACCGGTATGTAATATCCTGGTACCTGCTCACGATCTCAAATAACCATTGTTAAGGTGCGGATCACGCCGGGTGACGAAAGGGGGCTTGAAAACCTGGCGCAATACATAATCCGCAACACCTTTTCCCTGGAAAAGCTGAAATATTATGAAAAGACCGACAGTGTCATCTATCATTCAAAAATGACGCATGGGAAGAACAAGAAGAACTTCGAGGTATTTTCACCGCTGGAATTTATCGCGTCGATCACTCAACACATTCCGGAGCAGTCGTTTCAGTTGGTGCGGTACTATGGCTGGTACAGTAATCGAATGCGCGGATATGGAGAAAGCGGCGCCAGGAGTCGGACAAGGAAGATTGTAGTGAACAGGGCGCAGACGATAAGGTAATTGGAATCAGGAGCTACCGGCCCAAACGCATTCCGCAGCTTTTGTGGCGGGCCTGCATCAAAAAAGTATGGGAGGTCGACCCATTGACCTGGCCGAAATGCGCGGGTGAGATGAAGATTGTCAGCTTTATCTACCAGCACAAGGTTATCAGGAAGATACTTGAGCATTTGAAGCTGTATAGTCCTGCTGAAGCAGGTCGGGCTCCAATAGTTAGCCAGGGGAAGCAACGGGCGCCACCGTTGAAAAACAAGGGGTCAGGGAAATTGAGTCGGTGCCGTATGATGATGGCTGGCCGGGTTGGGAAGAGCCTGTTTTTTGAGATGTGATAAATAGGGACGGGGGTCGTTTGGCAAAAATGGGTGGTTATAGGTGGTTTTTGAGGGTGAATACATGAGTTTTGGAAGGAAGGTTGGATATTGCAGCGTGGATCGAAGATATGCCTTGCCAGTATAAATAGCTGGGCAGGATCACAAATTTAAGCTTGTTTCCTGTAAATCTTGATGGCATGTTTCAGGAAATGTCTGATCAAATTGAACCCTGATATAAAAATGTGTCAGGGTGGGTCATGTTTTTTCAATTAATTTATAGCGGAGGGGCTCCACCCGATCGCATTGTGAACACGGAAGTTATCAGTGAGTTGTTTTACCCCTGCGGGTCGAGTTGATATGGCAGCCGTGCCATTTGTTGCTGCGGTA
>QZLB01000069.1 GCA_004796425.1 Desulfobulbaceae bacterium
AAGGTTGCCATCGAGTGCAGTGTTCTTCTGATTGCATCGGCACTGGCCAATACCTGTAAGTCATTATTCCTGATATGGGCAAGCTCATGTCCAATAATGCCTGCTATCTCGCGACTATTGAGGTTTTTTAGCAGCGCGTCGGTGAGGACAATGGCTGCCTGGTCCTTCGTGCCGATTGCAAACGCATTGGGCTCTGGTCTGTCGATATGATAAAAGCGTGGAGCGCTCGACAATTCGGCGCGTCGAATCATGGAGTGGACCAGGTAATTGAGCTGCGGGTGATAATGCAGTGGTAGTGGCGCCGCCTGGAGTTGTCTGAGCTGTTCATCCAGTCCACTATGGGGTCGGAATGTCAGCAGGTAGATTCCTGCCAGGCTGGAAAATAAGGAACCGCTCCAACCCGCAAGGAGATAGCCAATTGCTCCCAGTAAACCGATCAGGGCAAGAAGCAGTAATATAGTGTGAACCATGTTTTTATTGTTTCGAGAATTATATAGTACGCTTTCCATCACGTTCACGCGGTTATATTAAGTAGTGAGTCTGATTTAAAAACCTACAATTATCAAAAGTTTAAGATTTTTCATTTATACTTTAAAAATAAGACATGAGTGTTACCCGGTCAATAAATGCGGAAAAGTAATTTGCGGATTGACCGTTCTGGTTTCTGACTATTCACTTCTCATTTTGCCTGTGATAAAATAGACCCTAACCAATTCAAAGCTCAGCTATTGTGTAGGGGGACGGGTGGGAGATAACTATTTTTCAAGTAACAAAGATGACTGGCCTGAATCCGGTGACTTCATCGCTCTTGAGCTTGAACGGCTGATCGATCTGGAGGCGAATAAGAAGCTGCTTGATAGTTTTTGCGATTCGGTGGGGGTCGCCGCGGCTCTGATCGATTTGCAGGGCACTGTGTTACTTGGCTCACGCTGGCAACCGATCTGCACAGATTATCATCGGGTCAATGCTGATACCTGCAAGAAATGTATTGAAAGTGACACTATTCTGGCCAATTCCCTAAGTGGTGGTGAGCGATACTGTCTGTATAAATGCCGCAATGGGTTAACCGACGCAGCAGCACCTCTGATTTTGGAGGATCAGCACATTGCCAATGTCTTCGTTGGGCAATTTCTTACCGCGCAACCTGATGTGGATTTTTTCCGTACTCAGGCAACGCGTTATGGATTTGACGAGACAGCCTATCTCGAAGCACTTGCCAGAGTCCCGATTATAGACGAGGATAAAATCCCCTCAATCACCAGTTTTCTGGTCAATTTTGCCGAGATGCAAGCCAATATTCTTCTTGATCACAAACGGCAGATTGAATCAGAACGTCGTCTCAACAAAGCCAGGCAGCATATTGAAAATTTGCAGGAGTTTGAAAGTGAGTTGCTTGCTGCTCACGAAAAAGTTGCGTTGGAAAAAGATTTCAGCGATATGGTGATCAATTCGCTTCCCGGTATTTTTTATCTGATTGACCAGAAGGGACGTTTTCAGCGATGGAACAAGAATTTTGAGACGGTTACGGGCTATTCGACCACAGAAATGCGGGAACTGCATCCACTTGACCTTTTTTCAGGCCCTGAAAAAGAGCTGGCTCAGCATCGTATCAATCAGGTGTTCTCACAGGGGAACAGCAATCTTGAAGCATTGCTTCATACCAAAGAAGGTGCTCGGATTCCTTACTTTTTCACCGGCCTCAAATTTTCAGTTGGGTCAGAACCGTTTCTGCTTGGCACCGGGGTAGATCTGTCTTCTCAGAAGGAAGCAACCCGGCTGATCGAAGAGGACCGAAAGCGGGTCCTGTCGTTGCTGGATGGTATCGAAGATGTGATTTATGTGGCGGATCCTGAAACCTATGAATTGCTTCATGCTAATAAAGTGGCGCTCGATGCCTGGGGCGATGATCTGATTGGCAAGAAATGTTATACGGCGTTGCAAAGTCGTGATGAACCATGCCCTTTTTGCACCAACGAGAAGATTTTCGGTGAATATCGTGGAAAGGCCTATGTCTGGGAATTTCAGAACGAGGTTAATAAACGCTGGTATCGCTGTTCTGACAAAGCAATCGAATGGGTTGATGGTCGTCTGGTACGATTTGAAATCGCCTCCGATATTACCCAGCGGAAACTTCTTGAGACCCAGTTGACAGAAAACAATAAGGCATTGGAGCGATCAAATCAGGAACTGGAGCAATTTGCTTATGTTGCCTCCCACGACCTCCAGGAACCATTGCGTATGGTTGCCAGTTATCTACAGCTTCTTGCTGATCGGTATCGGGGACAGCTTGACGAAAAAGCGGACCGCTATATCAATTACGCCTACGATGGCGCTGAACGGATGCACTCTCTTATTAATGACTTACTACTCTATTCACGGGTCTCTACGCAGGGAAAAGCTTTTTCTACCTTTTCACTAGATCATGCCTTGCGCTCAGCTTTGCAAAATTTGCAGATCCTGATTAAGGAGCATGGCGCAGAAATTACTTCAGATTCACTACCTCAGGTAGTTGGTGATACCAATCAGTTCACCCAGTTGCTGCAGAACTTGATCGGCAACGCAATCAAGTTCAGAACGGAGTCGGGGCCGCGGATACAGATCCGCAGTAAAGATCAGGGGGATGATGTACTCGTTTCGGTCTCCGACAATGGGATTGGTATCGAACCTCGTCATAAAGAGCGGATCTTTGATATCTTCAAACGATTGCATACACGGGAGCATTATTCCGGTAATGGTATCGGACTGGCTGTCTGCAAGAGAATCATTGAAAGACACGGTGGGACAATCTGGTGTGAATCCGAAGAAGGTCACGGTACCACCTTTTTCTTCACGATCAAAAAAGCAGCCGGAACATGATTTTCAAAGAATACTTCAGGAAAAATTCAATTAATTCTGAGTTTATACTCTCACCAGATAGTCTTCTGAACTCAATTAATGATATACCTATTATATGTGGCAGGAGGTGATGTGTTCGGTTGCTTATGGCGTTGGTACAATACGAACAGAACCCTAAAAAAAAACTTGCTATGGAAACGAGGATTGTTCGTGGTAGAATGAGCAAATAACTAAAAATCATTGGACTTTTCCAGAAATATTAGAGCTACTTTTGAAAGCTGAAGCAAAGCCGATAAATAATGCTGAGCAAGTGCGACTCCCGTCGATTACGATCAGGCTGATTACCGGTCTGGCTCTGGCGGTGACGCTGTTTTCAACCATTGTCTTCGCCCTGCTCTATCAGTATATTTCAGACCGGGAGAAGACCGGACTGGAGAAAAAAGCAGACGAATATATTGAGTCACTGGCCCAGTCTCTCGAACTGCCGCTCTGGAATTTCGATAAAGCCGCCGTAACGACCATCGGCAAGGCAACTTCCCAAAATGAAATTGTCGTAAAGCTTGAAGTGTCCAGTACTCACCCAGGGGCACCAGACAGTATACTCTATCGGTATAATGAAGCGTTTGAAGAAAGCTCATTAATCATTAGAAAGGGTGCGGTCATCCATGAAGGAATGGTGATTGGCTCAGTGGCACTGGCGTTAACACTGCGATCATATGAGCAGAATGTCAGACAGATGATTCTGATTTTTGGAACCACCACCGCAGTGACCCTGGTGGCAATTATCCTGGCAACCGGAGTGTTGATTCGGGTTTTTCTGCAGCGGCCTCTGGCAACGCTGAATACCATTGTCGAGGCGTATCGAAATGGTGATTATGCCTATATCAATCGGAAGATACCCTATCGAGAGTTCGTTATTTTCGAGAATGTGCTGGTTGAGATGGGCAGAACCATTGAATTGAATCTGCACGAGTTGCAGCGGGCAGAGCAGAAATATCGATCGATCTTTGAGAATTCCGTTGAGGGTATCTTCCAAACCAAACCCTCAGGTCAGGTAGTCAGTGCAAATCCTGCAATGGCAAGAATGCTTGGATTTGATGATCCACAGGAATTGATGGAAACCATTTCTGATGTTGCTGCGCAATGCTATGTTGATCCTGAAATGCGCAAAGAGTTCCTGGAATTGCTTGAAGCTCAGGGGGAAGTAAATCAATTTCAACTCAAATTAAGAAAAAAGGATGACTCAATTATCTGGGCAGAATTGAGTGCCCGGGCAATGCGGGAACCGTCGGGAGAAATCTCTATGATTGAAGGCGTGATAACCGATATCACGCACCAAAAAGCTGTGGAGAAGGAGCGCAAGAAAATAGAGCACCAGCTTCAGCAATCACAACGGATTGAGGCTCTGGGCAATCTAACCGGAGGTATTGCCCATGACTTCAACAATCTCCTGCAGGTAATATCCGGTTACATCCAGTTGCTGCTACTTAAATGTACCAAGACTTGTGATCACTACGACCATCTCGAAAAAATAGAGTTAACTGTTTCCAGATCATCTGAATTGGTTAAAAGATTATTAACGTTCAGTCGGCATGTTGATACCAACTTTCAACCGGTATCGGTCAATGATATTATCCTTTCCACGGTCAGACTTATGGAACGCACGGTTCCGAAAATGGTCAGAATCAATTTGAAACTCTCTGAAGGACTTCCGCCAATACAGGCGGATCAACTGCAGGTTGAGCAGGTACTGATAAACCTTATTACCAATGCGACTGATGCCATGGGTGAGGCCCATGGTAGCATAGAAATAGAGACTATTGTCTACTCATGGGAGCAAAACTCGGAGCAGGGAAATTCGGCTGAGAGTAGCCAACTGGTTGAACCGGGCGACTATGTGCAAATCAACGTCTCAGATAACGGGCAGGGTATGGATGAGAATACCCGTCAGCATATCTTTGACCCGTTCTTTTCAACCAAATCGGTTGATCGCGGTACGGGTCTAGGCCTGTCGACGGTGTATGGTATTATCAAAGGGCACAAAGGGTACATCCAATGTCAGTCGGCTCCTGGTCTCGGTGCTACATTTGAAATTCTGTTACCGGTTTCAAGGAGCGATACATCAGCTGAAAATGGTATTGAACCTCAGAAATCCGGCTTGCTGCCCAAAGGAGAGGAAACCATTCTCATTGTAGATGATGAGAATGAAATACTTGAGACTGCAGAGGGCTTGCTTGCCTACCTCGGTTACAATTGTTTAAAAGCCGAGTCCGGAGAGGCGGCTTTAGAGGTTTTCGCGCAAAAAAAAGGTCAGATATCCCTGGTATTAATTGATCTGAACATGCCGGGCATGGGTGGAGAGAAATGCATAGGCGAACTGCAAAGAATCGAACCTCAGGCCAAAATACTAATCTCGTCAGGCTATGCCTCTCACAAGTTTTCCCATCACTCAAAAGAATTCGGCGTTGAAGGTTTCATTCAAAAACCCTACCAGCTTGAAACGTTGGCCCAAAAGGTTCGATTGGTACTCGATCAAAACGGGTGAAAATCATACCCTCTTTACTCACTCTCATTTCCTAAGACAGCTCGTTTGCCTTTGCTGAGACACGAGGCATGGAAGAAAATCCATGCTCCCATTTGACTTGGTCATCTGAGGATGAGATAACAAATAAATGGATGACAAAATACGTTCGAATAAGAGGAGGGAAAACATGTGTCAGACGGAAAGAATCGCCCATCGCAACACTGTTTCAGTTTCCACGGTCTTTATTCTGATGTCATTGTTATTGTTTTTGATTTCGACAACCACTCGGGCAGAAGAAAATTTGCTGCTTATCCTTGATGGTTCCGGCTCCATGTGGGGGCGGGTTAATGGTCAACCTAAAATCGTTATTGCCAAAGATGTTGTTGGAAAAATTGTGGCTGAGAGCTCCGGTGAACTGTCGATGGGATTGATGGTATATGGCCATCGCAGAAAGGGTGATTGCAGTGATCTGGAAATGCGCGTGCCAGTCGGTGGCGTGAAATCCCAAGTTGCGGGTAGTTTTCTCTCGGTGATGCCGAAAGGTAAAACCCCATTGGCAGCTTCTCTTGAAATGGCGGCTGCCCAGCTCAATTCGAAGGAGAATAAAACCACCATTGTATTGGTGAGTGATGGACTTGAGACCTGCAAAGGTGATCCGTGTACCGTCGCTGCTCAGCTCAAGCAACAGGGGCATAAACTGATAATCCATACCGTTGGTTTTGATGTGAACAATAAGGCGGCGGAACAGCTTGCCTGTATTGCCCAGGCTGGAGGAGGGCAGTATTTCACGGCTGATGACAGTAGTTCCCTGGAAGAGGCGCTTAAAAGTGTGGAAACTTCAGTCGCAACCGCTGAGCCGGTGAAAGTTGAAGTGACAGAAAAGCCGCAGGTTGCCCAGATAGAAACAAGCAGTACGACTGGCTCGAAAAAAATAAAATTGGCCGGTCCGGCAACGGTGATACTGCAGCCGGCATCATGGGTCTCATTACCGAAATACTGGAAGTTGGTTGAAGCGGAATCTGGTGAGGAGCGGGGCCGCTCCACCGAGCAGCAGATGCGTATTCGACCAGGAGAATATCAGATTGTCTGGCGCCAGGCTGAACATGGATATGGAGATGTTCCACTGACGGCAGTGGTCAACGCGGTCAGTGGCAAAAAAACAACCGTTGCCATCGATACGGGGATCGAGCTCTATGTGCCCGATGCGATCAAAAAGCCAAGATGGTGGGGCCTCGGTGAAGTTGGTACGGCCAAGCCACTGTTTCAATTCGGAAAAGGATTGGGCCCCCATGTGGTTCCGGCAGGTGATTATGAACTGCTTTGGCGGCAAACCGAGCATGATAACAACACCGCACTGCTTGGCAAGGTGGAAATAAGGGCCGGTTCGCTGAATCAAATTGTTGCTGACAGCGGGGTAGATGTGCAGGTTGGCTCCTGGGTGGACACTCCTTCTCCATATGCGATTCAGTTGGTTGACAGCCAGGATCGAGTGGTGGCGCACGGTCGAAAGTATGGGCCGCAACTTGCGCCATCAGGAGCTTACCGGCTGATCTTCAGGCTCACCGAGCATGATCATAATGATATTGAGTGGGGTGAAGTAACAATTACTGAACACGGTTTTACCGCGGTGAAACTCGATTCGGGCATCATATTTACGCATCAAAAAGGAGCGCGTCCACCCTATCGGGTGATTTTTGTAAATCTTGACACGGGTAAGGAGGTGGTTTCGCAGAATAGCTGGAAATCGCTCCCGCTACCTCCCGGAAGGTACCAAATCGACTGGTGGGAGTCACAACACAATAGCAGTCGCCAGACCCTGGTGGAGGAGTTCGACCTGGAAACAGGCGTTGCTGCCGAACTTGAACTCTGAACCAGCTACCAGGCTTTACCTGACAATTTATGCTGAAAACCGATGGGGCAATTTGACTTTCGGTCGAAAACAAAATAGCCTGAAAGTACTGCAACTGTTCGAAAAATGGGTTTGAGAGAACCTGAACCTCACGATTGAAAAACCAGAACAGGAGGGAAGATGGTAACTGCTTATTGGCTGCAGGGCGGTGGTTGTGGAGGGGATACATTTTCGTTTCTCAGCAGTGAATCACCAAACGTGCTTGATTTGTTTGATGCCCTTGATGTATCGCTGCTCTGGCATCCTTCCCTCTCCAATGGGACGGCAGCAGAACATGATACCCTGCTTGATGAAATCCTGTCTAAAAAACGTAGTCTGGATATTCTCATTTTCGAAGGAGCAGCCATCTGCGGGCCCGATGGCAGTGGCAGGTTTGATCTTAAAGATGGGAAACCCAAAATATCTTTGATTAAAGATCTGGCTCATGTTGCTTCCTATGTGGTTGCCGTCGGTACCTGCGCAAGTTTCGGCGGGTTCGGTGCAGAAAAGCTTATCGAAGCCAAAGGGTTGCAGTTTACGAAGAAAGAAAAAGGTGGCTTGCTTGGTAAAAAATTTAAATCTAAATCCGGTTTGCCGGTGATTAATTTGGCCGGTTGTCCATGTCATCATGACGTGATAAGCGGCGCCGTTTCTGCGATTGCCTCTGGTTTGAGCCTGGAACTGGATGAATATCAGCGGCCGCTTGAATGGTTTAATACCACGGTACATCAGGGCTGTACGCGAAACGAATATCACGAATACCGGGTTGAAGAATCATCCTTTGGTGAGATGGGTTGTCTGTTCTTCCATATGGGTTGTAATGGTCCGCTGGTGCCAGGACCATGTAATAAGGTGCTTTGGAACCAGCAGTCCTCTAAACCGCGTGCCGGAGTACCCTGCTTTGGCTGTACGGATCCGGAGTTTCCGTTTCAGCGGCCATTTTTCAAGACCCCCAATATCGAAGGTGTACCGATTTCCCTCCCTATCGGTATAAACAGAGCACATTATCTGGTCTATAAAACAATGGCAGCTGCTGCAGCACCGGAACATCTGAAGAAGCGAACCAAAAAAGTGTAACGGTAAAAAGGAGCTAAGGTGAAAGAAAAAGCCACGCAGATCAACCTCCCGTTAAACAGGGCTGAAGGCGATCTTGAAGTTCTCCTGGAAGTGAAAGATGGCAGGCTCGAGGATGCCTGGAGTAGTGGTACGATGTTCCGCGGCTTTGAGGACATGATGAAAGGCCGGGGTGCTTTGGATGGACTTGTGGTCACCCCCCGGATATGCGGGATATGCTCACTCACCCATCTGACGGCTGCGGTTGAGGCACTGGATAAACTCAGCGGGGTAAGACCACCGGACAATGCCTATCGTCTGCGGAATATCGCCTTGATGGTAGAAACTGTGCAATCCGATGTACGTCATTCAATCCTGATGTTTATGGTCGATATGGTCAACGAAATGGCATATCAGCATTTTAACATGTTTGCCGAGGCCAAATTTCGCTATAGTCCGATGCAGGGAGCGATGGCAAATGAGGTGATCAGGGAGACCAAACGATTGCTGAAGATCATTGCAATCATTGGGGGACAGTGGCCTCACACCTCATTTATGGTGCCGGGTGGTGTCACTTCGATCCCCGACCAGACGAAAATTCTACAATGCACCATGATCATAAAAAAATTCATCTCCTGGTATGAAAAGAACATACTCGGTTGTTCTCTGGCCCGGTGGGGTGAGGTAGCAAACAATGATGATCTGGACAATTGGCTTGAGGAAAGTATTGAACATCGTGAAAGTGAAGTGGGATTCATGCTTCGTTTCCTGAGAATGGCTGGCCTCGACCTGATTGGCAGTGGCCCAAACCGGTACCTCTGTTTTGGTAATTTTCCGTTACCGGACAAAACAGATGTTACCGGTATAAACGGCAAACTGTTAGCAGCTGGCTATGCAGAAGGTACGGCAGTTGACGAGTTTTCAGATGATCTGATCAGTGAAGATGTCTCTCACAGCTGGTACGAGCAACAGGATGAGCCACTCCATCCATTCGAAGGCGGCACCGTTCCCAGTGCCGTCAGTAATGAAAACGGTCGCTATTCATGGGTTAAAGCTCCACGTTATGATGGCAAGGTCGTTGAGACCGGGCCTTTGGCTGAGATGATCGTGAATCGAAATCCGCTTTTCGTTGACCTAGTTGAGCGCCAGGGATCGTCCGTGTTAAGCAGGCAGTTGGCTCGATTGGTCCGGCCCGCCTTACTCCTGCCAAATCTGATGAAATGGCTCGAAGAGGTGGCTCAGGATCCCGAAGCACCGTTTTACGAGAAAGTTGGTGCGATCCCGGATGGTCAGAGCGCCGGTCTGGTGCAAGCGGCTCGCGGGGCTCTTGGTCACTGGATCAAGGTGGTAGATGAGAGGATTACCCATTACCAGGTAATTACTCCGACTGCCTGGAACGGATCACCGCGTGATCGTCAAAAGAATCGCGGAGCCTGGGAAGAGGCGCTTATCGGGACAGAGATTAAGAATGAAGAGAACCCCATTGAAGCCGGCCATATCGTTCGATCGTTTGATCCCTGCCTGGTTTGTGCGGTGCATACTGTGAAGAAATAAAATGATTGAGCGCACGTGATAGTATGATTTGTGAGACGAGAATTATCTGTATCGGCAATGGCTATATCGCAAGCGATTCGGCGGGCAGTGCCGTTTACCAAGAACTGCAGCAGATGCAGTTACCACCTGAAATTCAGTTAATCGATGGTGGTCTGGCAGGGTTGAATCTTTTACCGCTCCTGGAAAATATCAAACGGATAATCTTCGTTGATAATGTGAGCGGTTATGATGAAGAAGGGGCGGTGATTGTCCTTGATGAGCAGGAGGTTCGAACAGCATTCGGGAATGAACAGTACGGACACGATGCTGGGTTGCCATATGTCTTGAATGTCGCACCCCGGGTTTGTGAAGGTCCGCCCCCTGATATTATTAAGCTGGTTGGTATTGAAGGAACCCATAACGAGGATTCTATCAGAGCGGCTGCGGTTCTGAGTCTTAAACTTGCGCGTGGAGAATGATCGGAATGGATCAGGATAAAATAACACACTTGGTGGAAGAGAATGATCTTTTGCGCAATGAGTTGCGGGTTGCCCATGAGGCGGCAGAGTTGACCGCCGAGTTGGTGGTCAAACAATTTGAGCAGACTGAGCGTGAGAAACAGCGTTTCCAGACCGTTGCCGCAAATCTCGAAGGGTTTAGACGTACGCTCGACCAAATCAGTGATGGTGTGTTCATGCTTGACTCAAGAAGTAATCGTTTTATCTACGTAAACCAGGGTGGTTTGATGTTGACGGGCTATAGTGAAAAGGAATTAAGCTCGATGACCTTTACGGATCTAATTCCCTCGTTAAGCACAGATGAAATGGAAAAGACCTTCAAAAAGCTGAGAGTTGAACCTCATGAACCAATAACCTTGACCTCGACAAAAACGAGAAAAAATGGGGTGATGGTACCCGTTGAGATTTTCCTCCAATATATATCACCCGAGGGACGACCGGGACGCTTCTTCTCACTGGTCAGAAATATCTCGGAACGGCTGCTGGAGGAAAAAGAAAAAGAAAAGATGCAGGCAAAGCTGCTTCATACCCAGAAACTTGAATCTGTCGGGGCACTTGCGGCAGGTATCGCCCACGAAATCAATACCCCCATTCAGTACATCGGAACCAATCTCCAGTTTTTTGAGGAATCGTGTGAGGATATTGATGAAGTGCTTACCTCGATGATGGAACTGCTCGAAGAGATGAAAGACGGCAAGGTCAATAAGGAACGGGTGGAAGCTCTGGAAAGCTTGATGGAAGAGATTGAGCTCGACTTTCTGCGCGAAGAAATTCCCAGTGCAGTGAAACAGGCCCGTGAAGGTGTCAACAAAGTCAGTAGCCTGGTAAATGCGATGAAGGCGTTTTCACATCCTGGCTCCCGGGATAAGGAAATCGGAAATATCAACGAAATTATCGAGACCACTCTGCAGGTTTCACGCAACGAATGGAAATATGTTGCCGATGTAGAACTGGATCTGGCAGCTGATATGCCCAATATAAATTGTCATGTTAACGAAATTGGTCAGGTGCTGCTTAATATTATCGTCAACGGTGCCCATGCGATCAACGATCGACTCACCGAGGATCCCCAGGGGGCAAAAGGGGTAATTCATATCGGAACAGAAGCTTGGCAGGACAGTGTTGAAATCAAGATAGCCGATAATGGTAAGGGCATTCCTCAGGAGATCATCGACAAAATTTTTGATCCATTTTTTACCACCAAAGATGTCGGGAAAGGCACCGGGCAGGGTCTTGCGATTGCCCGGGACGTTATCATTTCTAAACACAAGGGAACCATTGAGGTCAATTCGGAACCGGGCCGTGGCGCAGAATTTGTGATCACCTTGCCTAAAGATGGCGGTGAGGAACACGAATAAGCTTGCGAATAAACTTGTTTCCTGATCGTTGAATTCTCCTTTTTCACTGATGTTTTTCCTGCAAAAATTGCAAAACATCCACCTTGATCTGCTTTTTAGTAATTCAGAGATGATTTTACTTCAATCGCTGGCTGAAGGTGCAAATATGTCTATGGTATTGGAAAGGCAATCATAATGATTTTGGGAGAAGCGTATTCGAAGAATATGAACATGCCTTGATTGTTAGTGATAGAGAGAAAT
>QZLB01000227.1 GCA_004796425.1 Desulfobulbaceae bacterium
AAGCTTCCTGCATTCCTGCTAGACAAGCCAATCTCGATATCATCTTCACAACTGGTGGCCTCATCACTCGCCCTGTTCGAATACCAAGCATTGGGGCTGACATAACCAGTTTTTCGATACCGTGGTGTTCTTCACTCACATGCATCGCACCAATGAGTCCGCCCATCGAATGAGTAACAAGATAGATCGGTAGTCCCGGCTTTTCAGATCGTATCAGCTGCAACATCTTCTGTAAGTCTGCAACATAATGGGTAAACGTCGAGATATGACCTTTCTCTGGTTCTCTGAGCAATCGGGAAGATTTTCCCTGACCAATATGATCGTACGTACCAAGGCTGAATCCATACTCATGGAGTTCTTGCATCAAATCATAATATTTCTCGATAAATTCGGTTCGCCCATTTACTAGCACCACGATTCCTTTTGCACCGTTGCCGGATGAAAGGCAATAGCGCACCAGACCGCCCGCTGCACTTGTAAAATGTGCTTCGTAAAAGTGTTCCTGGTACCAACGATTCAACTTACTAAAATCTTTCACATTCATTCCTGCTTGTGAACATTGACAGAGCCATCCCTCATACTTGTCTCAGTATCACAAATCGATATTTTAAATGAAAGAAAAAACATCACGCAAGCCCAGTCAAACCTGAAAAAACACAAAAAACCAAATCTCCCACTCGCCACATCAATTTAGTTGCCTCTCGTCTACTCAGATGATAAATTATATGTTGTATCTTATGTTTAGAGGAGACAAAGGGGGGCTACTCGACATAATCAACTTTACTATTAATGTCAGTTACCCCCGTACTTCCACCTAAAAAGTTATTATCATGACGGTAGAAAGCCACGAAACCAAGATACCCCGACCATCCACCAATGATTTTCTGCGCGCTGAAGAGATCGATGCACTGGCGCAACAGTTACTCCGACTGGAAACCGAGCTCAACTCAAATATCCCAACCACTTTATGGATCAGTGATTTGCACGGTGAAGGAGATCGGTTCAAATCGATATTGCGCGGTCGCTTCGGTGTCCTGTACCAAACCTGCAGGGAGGCGTTGCCCAACACCTTTTCCATTGATAAAATCCAGTACCTGGTCCGGATCATAAGAAAGAAACAGTATATCCTGGATCCTGCCATGAAAATGGATATTCAGGATGTTGTCCTCTGTCTGATACAGGTGCTCAAATACAAACTTACCAATGCCCGCCACAATATCGAAGATATCCTCCTGCCAGAGTTTCATGATACCATTTCCCGTCTGCTGTCAGGGCTGCCCGTACCCGATCCGATTTTTGAAGAAGCGATCATATCAGAACGGTTAATTGCTCATCTCGCCCATGCAATCAGGAATGTGCTGATTGATAAGATTCAGGTCCTTGGCGATGTCTTTGATCGTGGACCGCAACCAGATAAGATACTGAGGATTCTCTCATCTCCAGCCTATCGCAGAATTGTTGACTATGTATTTGGCAACCATGATATTCTCTGGATGGGTGCTGCCTCAGGTAATAAATCCCTGATCGCAGAAGCACTCAGAATTACCTGCCGGTACGATCACTTTGAATTTCTTGAGCGTTTGAAGTTCGACACGACCAAGCTCGCGGAATTTGCTGAATCCACCTATCCTGATGATAAAATCACCGGAAATTTCAAAGCAAAGACCAAACGAGGTAGGGCCATGGAAAAGGCCCTCTCGATTATCCAATTCAAGCTTGAGGAAGAGACGATAAACCAATATCCCGAATATCAGATGGAATCCCGTCTTTGGCTTGATAAACTCGCTGGTATGCTGAAAAAGGGGCGGACCGAACCACTGAACGACACCTATTTCCCCACCCTTGATCTTGACAGCCCACAAACCCTCTCCGCTGCGGAACAGTCGGTCATTGATGACCTGGTGGAACAATTTATCTCCAACAAGCACCTTAAAAGATTACTCAAATACCTGTTCGAAGTTGGCAAGACTTACTCCATACACAACAATATGTTGAATATTCACGCGTTGGTACCGTCCACCGACGATGCACAATTCGAAGAATTTCTGGGACATCGCGGAAGGGTATTGCTCGATTTTATTCAAGCGGCCATTGAACGGGTTGGAGAAAATTATATTACCGGATCACCCCAGAACCCGAGGGATCAGGCGCTGTTTTTCTATTTGTGGTGTGGCCCGCGATCACCATTTTTTGGTAAGCATGCGATGAAAACTTTTGAACGGTATTACCTGACCGATACAGAGTCACATGCAGAACGATCGCTTTATTGGAAACAGAACCTGCACAGCAAGGAGTTTAAAAGTTTGCTGCTGTCAGAGTTTGGAGTGAAACGGGTGGTGTACGGTCATACACCAGTGAACTATCTCAAAGGAAGCCACATGGCCAGCGACGACGGTGTTGCCATTAATGTTGATGGTGGATTTGCTGCAGCCTATTACAATCGCGGCCATTCTCTTGTCCACACTCCCTACCAGCTCTATGGCATTATTCTGCCTACTCCGGACGAAATGAAGGAGGCGGAACAGAAACTTGAGTCAGCTCCGCTTGATGTAGAGTTGATAGATGAGTTTATTCACCCTATGAAGGTGAAGGACACCATTGAAGGTGCGAAGATGAAGAAGGAGCGAAGCAAAATCATGACCCAGATCAGGAATCTGGCCAACACTGCACCCAACGATCTATAAAACAGGGAACCGTTCATGGATACAAACTATGGCATGGAAATCGTCAGGGCAACAGAAATTGCTGCTCTAACCGCCGCCAGGGAACAGGGCCTTGGAAATCATATCGAAATCCTCAACCACGCTCGCTCGGCAATAGCGAAAACACTCAATCGCCTCCACATCAATGGCTCAATTATCAATGACCGTTTCAAAAACCGTGATGATCTTATACAGATGCCTGCTACCATTGGTCAAGGCGGTCCTCCCATGGATCTTGTTGCCGTTGCAATGGAAGCTCATCACTCAGCGGCAGATGGTGGCAACAATGCAACATCCTATGCGGTAATTGCACCTGAGGGGGTTATCCAGTCGGTGCCCAACCTCAGTATGTACAAAATCGTTGTGGGACCGGAAGTGGGCAATGTTATCGATATCAAGCAACCACCGGTTACTAATGTGAAGCGGACTGCACGTGCTCTTGGGAAATACACCGAAAATGTGACCGTCTGCATTCTGAACAAGTCTCGCCATGAACAGTTGATCAAAGAAGTTCGGCAATGCGGGGCCCGGATAAAACTGATTAATGAGGGCGAAATATCCGGCTGCCTGTCGGCGATCACCGGTGAAAAAGCCGATATCTATATCGGTTATGGTTACGCCCCGGAGGGTGCCCTGGTTGCCGCGGCTATCAATTGCCTTGGTGGTTATTTTGAAGGAAAGATTTTCTACGAAAATGATCGGGACAAAGAGGAGGCCGAAAAGCACGGTATCACGGATTTTCACAAAACATTCCGTGTTCAGGACCTGGTAGGATCCAAAGAAATCGCCATCGCCGCAACGGGCATTACCGATGGTGAATTTCTGGAGGGAGTTCGCTTCACTTCCAATGGTGCCATTACCAGCTCATTTATTGCCCGTGCTGAAACGAAAACCTATCGGCAACTAAAAACTACCCACTTTTTTGATTACAAACCGGTATTTTAAGATCAGGTTCACCCATGTAAACTGAAGGTTTATCATTATGAAAAACAAATGTTTCTGGATGCAGTGTGGAGGCTGCGGAGGCGATACTATGTCTCTGCTTAATGCACATGCACCCGATCTTACCGAAGCAATGACCGATATGGATATCCAGCTCTATTGGCATCCGTCGTTCTCCTATCAGTCATCAGATGTTTATAGCGAAATGCTATCCAACCTGAGAAACGGTTCTCTTGAGCTCGATATATTATGCGTAGAAGGAGCGGCAATTACCGGCCCGGCAGGCACCGGCCTCTATGAGACCTTCATGGGTGTCGCCAAAAAGGATATTCTGATTGAACTAGCGAGTAAAGCTCGTTTTGTTATTGCGGCCGGTACCTGTGCAAGTTTTGGCGGGGTCACGTCCGCCGGTGAGGTTGAGGCCACCGGACTACAGTTTCAGCGAAAGAAAATCGGCGGGTTGCTGGGTGAAGACTTTCTCTCAAAAGAAGGGTTTCCAGTGATCAACATCCCGGGATGCCCGGTGCACCCTACTCCATTCATTGGAACCCTGAGCCTGCTGCTCGATGGAATAAGTCTTGAGCTTAATGACTATAACTCACCGACAGAATACTACTCAATGCTTGTACACCAGGGATGTACCAGAAACGAATATCACGAATATCAGGTGGAGGAAACGGATTTTGGCCAGAAAGGGTGTCTGTTTTTCCACCTGGGTTGTCATGGTCCGCTCGCCCATGGCCCCTGTAATAAATATCTCTGGAATAACCGAAGTTGTAAAACAAGATCCGGTGTGCCCTGCTTTGGGTGTACAGAACCGGGATTTCCTCAGGAGTCACCTTTTTTCGAAACACCGAACATCGTTGGTCTACCAATCAACCTGCCCGACGGAGTGGATCGTCCTCATTACCTTGCCTATAAGGGTATGGCTGCTGCTGCAGCCCCAGCTCGTTTAAGACATCGAAAAACCAAGGTTTGATATGACCGACAAGAAATCAAAGATAACGATCCCGCTCAACCGTGTTGAAGGTGATCTCGAGTTGACACTTGAACTTGGTGAGGGCATTGTTACCGACTCCTGGAGCCGTGGTGTGATGTACCGGGGTTTTGAAAACATGCTGAAAGGACGCGCACCAAAAGACGGGCTGGTCCTGACCCCACGAGTCTGTGGAATTTGTGGTACTGCTCACCTGTTAGCCGCTGCCAAAGCACTTGATATGATCAGTCAGGTGCGAATTCCGGTTAACGCCCTGTTGGTAAGAAATTTGACGTCGATGGCTGAGCATCTTCAGAGCGACATGCGGCAGGCAATTCTGATGTTCATGAAAGACTTTATTAATCCAGCCTATCGGCGACAACCATTTTTTAAAGAAGCACTCAAACGATATGATCCGTTTAAAGGAAGCTCGGTACTCCAAGCAATAACATCAACAAAACAGATTGTAGAAATTATTGCCATTATCGGGGGACAATGGCCACTTTCCTCATTTATGGTACCTGGCGGTGTGGCAAGTACGATGACCCAAGACGATATCATTAGTTGTCGATATATCGTTTCACAATTCAAAACCTGGTATGAGAAAAAAGTACTTGGCTGTTCCCTGCAACGCTGGGCCGCTATTAAGACATCGGATGATCTGGAACGCTGGTATGATGAATCGGAATCCCATCGCCACGCTGAAATCGGTTTTTTTCTCAGTTGTGCAAGGGTGCTAAATCTTGAGAAGACCGGCAAGGGATATAAGAATTTTCTGAGCTTTGGTCAATTTGAACTTCCAGAGGATCACGGTTCAGATACTCCCCGAATGGTTTTTGCCCCCGGCTTTTACAGCCAGGGTATTCTCGACTCATTCAACCAGCAGCTTATTTCAGAACATGTTACTCATTCATGTTTTGAGGATTATGCTGGCGGTTTACACCCATTTATGGGTGAAACGACCCCCTTTATTGGTGGTCCCGAACATTTCAAATATTCATTTGCCAAAGCGCCGCGTTACCAAGATAAGCCGGCTGAAACCGGTCCGCTTGCCGAAATGCTTTGCAGTAATCAACCACTTTTCGTTGATCTGCTTGCCAAACAGGGTGGCAACACCGTTGCACGGCAACTGGCCCGATTCAGCCGAGCCGCTGTGCTGCTACCTTATATGGAGAAATGGCTGGGGATGATCGATCCGGCAGACACCTTTTATACACCCATTCCCTTTATCCCCGATGGCAAGGGATACGGACTCACCAGTGGCTCGCGGGGGGCACTTGGTCATTGGGTTGTCATAGAAGACGGTGAAATCTCAAAATACCAGATCATCACCCCCACTTCATGGAATGGATCTCCTCGTGATTCCAGTCACGCCAGAGGGCCATGGGAGGAAGCGGTTATTGGTACCGAAGTGGATGAGCCCGAAAACCCGGTTACCGTTGGGCATATTATCCGATCATTTGACCCATGCCAGGTCTGCTCGGTCCACACCTTACAAAAAGATAAAGGACTCAAAACCAGATACCGGGTTTAACAAGCGGTGGAAACATGCTGGACGATTGATCATGATGCGAAGCAGTAAGTCCAATGATATTCAAAACTTGATAGCCGAAAACGAGGCGCTCGTACAAGAGTTGCGGGTAGCCAGGGAGGCATCGGCAATTACCGCCGAACTGGTAGCACGACAGTTTGCCAATCTGGACATTGTTCTCAAGGAATTGGACCAGCGAGCAAAAAACGAGAAACTTCTGCGTTTGAATATGTCCCAGGCACGGAAAGCCGCTGAATCAGCCTCTATCGCGAAAAGCGAATTCCTGGCAAATATGAGTCACGAAATCAGAACACCGATGAATGGTATTCTGGGTATGACCGAGCTGGTGCTCAATAGTGATCTGACGCTTGAGCAAAGGCATCACCTGGATATGGTTCAACGTTCTGCCAGCAGGCTTCTCAAGGTCATCAATGACATCCTCGATTTCTCCCGGGTTGAATCTGGTAAACTGGCGCTAGATCCGGCAATTTTCAATCTGCATGAAGCGCTGGGAAATGCCATCAATATGTTCACCCTGCAGGCCCATGATAAAAACATCAAGCTTACACTAGAGATTTCAGAAGGAGTTCCTGCAGAAGTTTTTGCAGATTCAACCCGACTGCTGCAAATTTTAATCAACCTGATAAACAATGGAATCAAATTCACCCAGAAAGGTTCTGTGACCGTTTCGGTCAGCACCTACCGGGAAGCCGAACCCAACTACCACTTTATCAGGTTTCAGGTTGCAGATACGGGGATCGGTGTTGCCGAGGAGAAACAGGACGAAATATTCGAATCCTTTTCCCAGGCTGACGCGTCAACAACCAGAAAGTTTGGCGGGACCGGTCTTGGACTTGCCATCTCATCCCAGCTTGCCAAATTGATGGACTCTCATCTGTATATTGAGAGTAACCCGGGCGAGGGTTCGCGATTCTGGTTTGATTGCCGAATTCCCGCCGTACCGTTTACCCAAAAAGAGTTTTCCGATGATCAGTCAGCCGATTTTGGTCAAGGTATACCCACTGAGGAAATTCATAAAATATCGGTACTCCTTGTTGAAGATGAGCTCATTAACCAGGTGCTCGTTCAGAAAATTCTGGAAGATTTGGAACTCAATGTCACCTCGGTGGAAAACGGACTCGAAGCGGTTCAGGAAGTACGAAGTGGCAACTATGATATAATCCTGATGGATCTGCAGATGCCGAAACTTGATGGGTATGAAGCAACGAAACAGATCAGGCGACTTGACACCGCCAAACGATCCATCCCGATCATCGCGTTAACTGCTCATGCACTCGATAAAGACAGGGCTAAATGCCTTGAGGTTGGCATGAATGCGTTCCTCAGCAAACCAATCGATATCACTCAACTAAAAACGCTCCTTCATCAGTACGTATCGCACATCATCCGTAGCAGAGCGAAACCTGCTAAAGACATCACACGATCAGAGTAAAAGTGATGAGTCATATCGGCAATTGCTGCAAGGCGGTCTACAAAAAGTTCACGAATGAGCAGCGGGCGGTTGTCTGTAAGAACTGGATTACTCCCATCAGACTCACCGTGATTGGTTCGCTCTTCGTCCATCTAATCTGGCGATCCATGACCAGTGTGAAGTTTTATACGTTCTTTCTGGTGCTGATTCACGTATCGGTGGCACTTGCCCTGCTCCTTGAATGCCGTCGCAGTCAGCAATTCCACAAGACGATTGAGGAGTTTGAACGTAAAGAAAAACTTTACTGACACCCTTTCGACTTTTGCTCTGCACCTAAAGCGTTCTGGATAGATTAGACATAAAATCGTTAGATTTATAATAACGCTCAGGTTATACTCTATCAGACTGAATCCGAGGTGAAATTTTGACTATTTCAACCTAACAATTTCAGTTACTTGTTTCCCCAAACAAGACAATGAACAAGTTACACTTGCCCGGTTGTATCTGAGGCACTTATTGATTATGGACAGGAGAAAAACGAGGAGCGGTTTCCATCAGGTAATTAAAAACGTGGAGCAATCACAATGAATTATTTCCGGTCACTTTTATCTGTTTGCGTATTATTTATTTGCAGTATGACAATCACTACCACTGTTTCTGCAGAAGAGATGTATACCGAAGCCCATAAAATTGTCGATCAAAGTAAAGTAAGCCTCCAACGATTTCTTGGTGATCCGAATATGCAGGCGTTTCGAGATCTGGCCAAAAGAGCGCGAGCGATTATTATCATTCCCAAAATGTTTCGAGGTGGTCTAGTCGTGGGAGGAACCGGTGGAGACGGTGTGATGATCGCCCGTGACATGACGACCGGGAAATGGCATGGACCAGCATTTTATTCAATCGGTTCGGTTACTTTTGGCCTGCAGATCGGAGCCCAGTCTTCTCAGGTTATGATGGTGATCATGACCCAGAAAGGTCTTAACTCGACACTCTCTTCTTCTTTTAAACTTGGAGCTGATGTATCTATGGCTGCAGGGCCGATTGGTGGTGGTACCAAAGCTGCAACGGCTGATATCCTGGCATATTCCATTTCCAAAGGTGCTTTTGGCGGTTTTACTGTTGAAGGGGCAATCATTGAATCACGGGTTGGTTGGAATCACAGTTTTTATAAAGATGAAGTGACCACAACCGACATCTTGATTAATGGTACGGCAAAAAATGACTATGCCAACGGGCTCATAGAACTGCTGAACGAAATTGCGGTACCAACGACCCAAAAGGTTACCTATTAAGAATTAATTTTAAAAAAAAGTGCCTCTCTCATCGTCTTAGCCAGGGATAAAAATCACCCCGGAAACAATGAGGCGATGAGAGAAACCGCTGGGGCTCAAACGTTTGTTCAAACGAAGACCGGGTGGCACCCATTATGATCAAGCCGCTGAACAGTATCGATTTTAAACAGTAATTATCTATGTGATTATAAATACTTCAGATTATCAGTGTTGGACTGAGCAGCAACTACTATCAGGAGGTTAACATGGCTAAAGTTGAAGTTCCCGCCGGAGCAATATTACAGCGCGACAAAAAAACTTTTGCAATCGTGCCAAGAATTCCGTGCGGTCTTATGAACTTGGAGATGTTGCAGAAAATCACCATGGTCGTAGAGAAATACAAGATCCCGATCGTTAAAATTACCTCAGGCCAGAGAATTGCCCTGGTCGGGATGGAAGCTGATCAGCTCGACCCTATCTGGAATGATCTAGGTATGGATGCGGGGAAAGCCACCGAACTTTGCCTGCATTATGTTCAGGCATGCCCTGGAAACACCGTCTGCACCTTTGGCGTGCAGGACTCTCTTGCTTTTGGCTTGCAATTGGAAGAACATTTCTCAGGGGTAGATTTTCCGGCCAAAGTTAAGTTTGGTGTTTCCGGTTGCCCATTTTCATGCACCGAGAATTTCGTCCGTGATATTGGCCTATTTGGCAAAAAAAATGGCTGGACCGTTACCTTTGGTGGTAGTTCAACCAGATCACCTCGGGTTGGAGATGTTCTCGCAGAAGATATTCCAAACCATGAAGCACTTGAACTTATTGAAAAATGCTTAAAATTCTACACAGGGAATGCCAAGAAAAAAGAACGGACCGCAAAGTTCATTGAACGTATCGGGGTAGAAGAGTTCAAAAAGGCGATACAGGGATAACTCATCCATTTTTGTTGAGATAACCATCAGTTTTCTCTTACGAATCGTTATCCAGCTTCCGATATATGACTTACAACGGGTTTCAACCTCACCAAAGTAGTTGAAGGCATATAGCGCAATGAACCATGAAGCTGATGGTATCCACAACGATACCGCATCACAGGCTGCTGGAACAAATTCTCTGGACCGCCCCGGTCTGGCAAAAGATCTAGGGAACGTTACCGATCCGAGCAGTGGTTATATGTTTCAGGGCAATATCCTCGGGACGGACCAATCACCTTTCGGCTCATCCATGCCCAAGGTTTCCCACTGGTCAATCGCATGGTCAGATTTAATGATGACCATGTTCATTCTATTTTTATCGATGTTTGTCTACCAGGCTGCGCACAAAGAGTTTCTGGTAAGTGATGAATTTGAGATCGTCGGTGGTAAAACAACCGATGCCATAGAGATCGCGGCAGAGGACGAGGTTTCATTTCCTTTCGTACCGATTAAACCTTCCAGACCAATTGTTGGACAGGAAACGATTAGGAAAGTGGAGCCAATTAAACTCAGTGATATCGATACTGACATCGCTTTTTTCGACGAAGAAAACCGTGGTGGGCTTGATCGGATACAAGAAGAGCTTGCCATGGATTCCAAACCTCCTGCAACGTCCTCATTATCTGAAGAGCTCCCTAAAAATACAGGAGCGGAATCCGACACAGAAGTGACAGATGATAATTCACACACTGCAGAAGCCTCAGCACGGGTTGAAAAACAGGACCAGGTGAACGAGATCTTCTCGATGAGTAAAGATGAAATATCTGAACTCGGCATCGAAGACTTTGCTTCAGTCGATCTGGTTCCCGACAAAACCATGCGGATAATCCTTACGGGAGATCTGCTCTTTAAAACAGGTGTTGCAAACCTCTCCCAATCATCAATCAATTCGCTACAAAGGATCGCAGCGGTTATAAAGAAAACACCCTATATGGTAAATGTGATTGGTCACACAGACAATATACCCATGAGTTCCGATCAGTTCCCAACCAACTGGGAACTTTCCGTCGCCCGAGCAAGTACTGTGGCAAGATTTCTCATCGAGGAAATGGGCATGAATCCGAACCAGTTCATTGTCAGTGGCTACTCCTCGTACCGACCAATGAGACCCAATACCAACGCTCGAAACAGAGCGGTTAATCGTCGGGTTGAAATCATTATAAGCAAACGTCTGCCGGCCCCGGTCCCGGCTACGGCTGAAAATATTAACTGAATGGGTTTCTCATGAGAAATAAAAACCTGATTGGCCTGATTTTATGCGCCCTGCTCTTTTGTATTGGGTTTGTTATAAATGGTAATCTCTCCCTGTACTTCAATATTTCCGGTATTCTTATTGTACTTGGAGGTACTGCCTCGGCTGCATTCCTCAGTTTTAAGTTTGAACAACTCAGAATCGTCTATAAAGTGATGCGTGCCGCCTATCGCAAACCCGTGAAACAGGAGGCCGAAATAATTAATATCCTGATCGACCTCTCTATTAAATCACGTATCGAAGGTATACTGTCGTTACAGAAAGAGGAAAATGAAACCACGATCCTTTTTCTCAGAAGGGCTGTTGGCTGCCTGGTTGACGGATACTCTACCGAGCAGATAAAAGAGATCCTCAATACTGAAATGTATTTTTTCAAACTGCGGCGAGATGACTCCGAGCGGGTTTTACGCTCCATAGCAGATTTTTTCCCTGCATTTGGGATTATCGGTTCGGTGGTCGGGTTAATCACCATGCTTGGAGGTATTGGAGACACCTCGGTTATTCTCAAGGCGGTACCGATCGCCCTCACATCTACCTTGTACGGCTTAATACTCTCAAATTTCTTCTTTCTGCCTTTTGCGGCACATCTTAAAGAGCGTACCAACCATGAACTTTTGTTACAAAAGATAATTACTGAGGGTGTGATCGCCATTAATTCTGAGTTGAATCCGGTCATCTTGAAAACCAAACTGGAATCCTTCCTGACCCCATCGGCACGAGAAACGGATCTGGTCTCATACCGAAAAATTAGAGAGAGATTCAATATCCAGGTTCAGGAAAAAAATGGGGTCTCGCAAGAGCAGTAAAACCATCTTAAATGATTCATTATTATCCCCTCCGGGCTCCAAACATAAACTACAATAACTGTTTAATTTCAGCATTTTAAACATTTTTGTCACATTCTATATTTTTTATGCACGTTCGTGGTGATCATGTTACTTTGTATGCAGGTTTGTGCTCGTAACCCGCTTTATATCATCCATACTCCACGTAATCTGGTTGTGTTAATCTAAGCGATGCCACTACGCCAAAGCTGGTTTTAGTATAGCAAACCTGCTGATACCTTCTGAAAAGATCGGGTTCCAGTGAATCGATCTTGGAGGAGTCGATTTTTAAAACGTCACAGGAGTTGAATAACACGTCATGAGTGCAGGCTTTGTACATCTCCACGTCCACACCCAGCATAGTTTACTCGATGGTGCCATCAGGCTTTCAGATCTTCTTGAAAAGTGCCAGGAATATGGCATGGATTCAGTAGCTGTTACCGATCATGGTGCCATGTATGGTGCCCTTGAGTTTTATTTAAAAGCAAAGAAAGCCGGGATTAAGCCGATTGTTGGTTGCGAGTTTTATCTGGCGCCTGAAAGCAGAAAGATAAAGAAGAGCTCTGAAGCAGGTCCCGCTTTTCACCTGATCCTTCTGGCAATGAACCATACCGGATACAAAAACATGATGAAGCTTTCCGGTATTGCCCAGTTTGAAGGCTTTTACTATAAGCCCAGAATTGATAAGGAAGTACTTCAGTTGCATAATGAGGGAATCATTGCCTTAAGTGCGTGTTTGCATGGAGAGGTTCCCTGGTTCCTTGGCAGAAACGATCTTGAAACGGCACGACAAAAAGCGCTGGAGATGCAGGATATCTTTGGGGATCGCTACTACTTCGAACTCCAGGAAAACGCTATCCCCGAGCAGCAGGTTGTTAACAAGGGCTTGATGAAGCTCAGTGAAGAGCTTGGCATCAAATTATTGGCAACCAATGACTGCCACTATCTCAATAAAGAAGAGTCGCACGCCCACGAAGTCCTGCTCTGCATACAGACAGGGAAGACAATTGCAGACCCGAATCGTTTCAAATTCTCCTCCGATGATTACTACTTCAAATCTCCTGACGAAATGAAGCAACTGTTCAGTTATTGTCCTGAGGCAATCACTAATACTGCTGAGGTTGCCGAACGGTGCAACCTGGAGATTGAACTTGGTAATTACTATTTCCCGAAATTTCCAGTTCCCGAGGGAGAAACCCTGGAAACCATGTTTACCAAGTCCTGCTGGGCGGGCCTTGACGAACGATTTGCCTTGATCAAAAAAACTACCGGTCTATCCACTGAAGCCGAGCAAACTTACAGCGAACGGCTCAAAATGGAAATCGATGTAATCAACACCATGGGGTTTCCAGGATATTTTCTGATTGTTGCCGACTTCATCAACTGGGCAAAGGACCAGGGAATTCCGGTCGGTCCGGGAAGAGGCTCCGGAGCGGGAAGCCTGGCAGCTTATGCCATGGGCATTACCGATATTGATCCCATCCCTTACGGACTGATTTTTGAGCGATTCCTCAATATCGAGCGAAAATCGATGCCAGATTTTGATGTCGATTTCTGCCAGGACCGTCGAGGCGAAGTGATTGACTATGTGCGGCAGAAATACGGTGGCAACGATCACGTGGCGCAGATTATTACTTATGGCTCCATGAAAGCCCGAGGGGTAATTCGAGATGTGGGTAGAGCGCTAGACATTCCGTTTGGTGACGTTGACCGAATCGCCAAGCTTGTTCCGGAACAGCTTAAAATGACCATTAAAAAAGCGATTAAAGAAGAGCCGAAGCTGATGGAGGCTGCCGATAAAGACCCGCGTGTTGCAGAATTACTTGAGGTTTCGCAAACACTTGAAGGGTTGGCCCGGCACACCTCGACCCATGCCGCAGGAGTCGTCGTATCGCCTGAACCGATGGTTGAGTATCTGCCGATTTGTAAAGGCAAAGACGATGAGACCATCACTCAGTATGACATGAAACATACCGAGCTGACCGGTTTGATAAAATTTGATTTTCTCGGTCTAAAAACACTCACCGTCATCGATAAGGCAATTACCCATATCAAAACTGATTGTGGCACCGACCTTGATATCTCCATGATTCCCATGGATGATCACAAGACTTTTAAACTCTTGTGTGATGGTGATGCTCTCGGAGTTTTTCAGCTGGAGAGCAGCGGTATGCGGGAGTTGCTGGTGAAGATGGCTCCCGAGCAGTTCAGTGACCTGATTGCCCTGGTTGCCCTTTATCGACCGGGACCACTGGACTCCGGTATGGTAGACGACTTCGTCAATACCAAGCATGGTCGACAGGAACCAAACTTTCCACTGCCGCAATTAAAACCAATTCTCGAAGAAACGTATGGAGTAATCGTTTACCAGGAGCAGGTAATGAAAATTGCCAATGTCCTGGCTAATTATAGTCTCGGAGACGCTGATATTCTCCGGCGGGCAATGGGTAAAAAGATTCCTGAGGTCATGGAAGAAGAGAAGGTCAAGTTCATGGCAGGAGCCCGGGATCTCCAAGTCCCGGAGGACAAGGCAGAATACATCTTTGATTTAATGGCTAAATTTGCTGGCTACGGGTTCAATAAATCACATTCAGCGGCCTATGCCCTTATCGCTTATCAAACCGCATTTTTAAAAGCCCATTATCCTGCGCAATTCATGGCTGCATTGCTCTCCTGCGATATGACCAACACCGATAAGGTGGTGCTCTACATCAATGAATGTCGTGAGCATTCCATTGAGGTCCTGCCTCCTGACATTAACGAGAGTTTCAAGGATTTCAGTGTCGTTGATGATAGAATCCGTTTTGGTTTGGCCGCCGTGAAAAATGTAGGAGAATCGGCTCTGGAGTCGATCGTTGAAGAACGTATCCAAAATGGTCCGTATCTTTCCCTTACCGACTTCTGCAACCGGGTTGACAGTCGCAAAGTAAACAATCGTGTTATTGAAAGTCTTATTAAATCGGGATCTTTTGACTCACTAGGCTCAAAACGATCTCAGCTGCTTGAAATTGTGCCACAGGCCATCGAGCAGGCGAAAGCCGTTCAAAGGGATCGGCAAAGCGGACAAATGTCACTTTTTGGCATTGTTCCGGAAAATGATAACCAGGAAGTCAATGAGATACAGCTCCCCGATATTCGTGAGTGGGATGAACGCCAGAAACTCCAGTACGAAAAGGAAACGGTAGGATTTTTCATTACCGGTCACCCACTAGACGATGCACTTCCTGAAATTGAAACGATCTGTGAATATAGTATCGCTGATCTAGAGGAACTTTCAGAGGGACACCCGGTACGTATTGGAGGCCTGATCAGAAGCTGTAAACAGCTCAAGAGCAAAAACGGCGATCCCATGGCCTTTGTAACCTTGGAAGATATTATCAACACCGTCGAAGTTCTGGTGTTTCCCAATGCCTTTGCTGACTGTTATCAGGTGCTCAACACAACCGATCCGGTGATTGTTTCCGGGAGCGTACAGAAGACTGAACGGGGACCCAAAATTGTTGCTGAAACCATTGACTTGCTGCCCGATGCAAAACAGAAATATACCGAGGCGGTCCATGCACGACTGGAGGCTGAATCAGTTTCTCGAACTAAATTGGAAGAAATCAAGCAACTCCTATTTAACTATCATGGTTCCTGCCCCCTCTCATTGACCATTCATTTCCCAGGGGAAGGAGAAGTAGATGTCGATATTAACAAGGATTTGACGGTCAATCCCAGCAGGGCATTCACCGAACGTTTCGAGGAGATTCTCGGGTATAACCCCCTCACCTTTAAAAAGAAAGTGCTAGACCCTCCGCAAAAGAGAGGAAAATGGCAGCGCAGTGGCTAGATGGATCAACCGGAGTACCCCCGGTTGATCAGGGGGGACTCCGGCTTTTTAAAGAATGTTTATCGCAGGTATGCCAATCCGATCTTCAGCATCCTGCGCAGTGGTTCGGCTGCACCCCACAAGAGCTGATCACCGACGGTGAAGGCTGTCAGGTATTGAGGTCCAAGGTTGAGTTTATGCACCCTGCCCACCGGTATAGAGAGGGTTCCTGATACTCGTGCAGGAGTGAGTTGCGCTGCGGTGATCTCCCGTTCATTGGGAACCACTTTCACCCACTCATTATGATCACCAATGATTTTCTCGATCTCCGGAAGCGGCAGATCTTCTTTCATTTTAATGGTGAACGCCTGAGAGTGGCATCTCATTGTACCGATCCTTACACAAAGACCATCTATCGGGATGATTGTGTCAACTGTTTTACCCAAAATCTTGTTGGTCTCTGATATCCCTTTCCACTCTTCTTTGGATTGACCATTTTCAACCTCCACATCAATCCAGGGTATCAGGCTGGCGGCAAGTGGTACACCCCAATTATCAAGAGTCATGGAATTACTGGTCAACGTATCGGTGACTTTTTTATCGATGTCGAGAATAGCCGATGAGGGCTCATCAATCAAACTTTTGGTCGAGGCTTCGATCTCACCCATCTGGGTAATCAATTCTCTCATGTTTTTGGCACCAGCACCGCTCGCTGCCTGGTAAGTCATCGAGGTTACCCATTCTACCAGATCCGCCTCGAACAGTCCGCCGAGAGCCATCAGCATAAGTGAGACCGTACAGTTACCACCAATATAGTTCTTGATCCCTCGATCAAGTGCCTCATCAATGACGTGGCGATTCACCGGATCGAGAATAATAACCGAATCCTCCTTCATCCGAAGAGAAGATGCCGCGTCAATCCAATATCCCCGCCAATTCTTGCGTAATGATTCATAAACACTGTTGGTATAACTGCCACCCTGGCAAGAAACGATAATATCCATTTCGGCCAGTTTCTCGATGTCCATTGCATCCTCAAGTGGACGTGCGCCAGTACCAACATCAGGACCATCCTGGCCGACTTGCGAGGTAGTGAAGAAAGTTGGTTCAAAACCTTGGAAATCATTCTCATCCTGCATTCTCTCCATGAGAACAGAACCGACCATTCCTCTCCAACCAACAAAGCCAACTTTTAACATCTGGTCCTCCTTTCTTCCAAATAATAAGCCAACAAACCAATCCCTCCTGTGCAATACCATCATTTCACAGGGAAATTCTTTAATACAATATCATTGAAGGAAATGCTATGTATCTTTTATGAGTAACTATTCGTGAGATTAAGAAGCGGTTGTATCAAACTCCATTCGAACATACAGACCGCAGCCGGGACAGTTGGTATCTTGATCACTGAGTTCATGGCCACATGCAACGCAGGTTCCCGTATCAAAAACTAAAGATTCCCCAACCCCTTCTGAACTACCTGCACCATCCACAAGTCCGGTCGTTTCCAGGTAGTGGTGATGGAGGATTTTTACTGCTTCACGGAGCTGGAGTCGATCAACATGCAGATACATAACCGGGCCTCCACAGCATTTAGCACCCGGCCTATCTTTTGGGGAGAGTAGCGCGTTAATGTTCGCTTGTTGCAATATCCGTGCAGCACCTTTCATATCTGCCAGTGAACCAGCTTTAATAACAACCATTTCACCACTCGCTTCCCCCGCATCCTGGGAATTAACGAACTGCTGCGTAGTCGCAGTTGATTCAGGTTCAGTTATTGTGGACTCCAAAGACACCTTACAGATGCCACAGGTTACAAAATCAGTCCGATACTCATCACCGCACTGCGGACAATACTTAAACGGTTGATTGGTCGACTCGTTTTCTTCGCTGGTGATGTTAAGAAAACGTGAAATAAATTGCTTAACGATACTCATCTTTTATTTTCGGCAACTCCCCCGGTGAGAATTAGAGAATAAACCTGCTTAAATCATGGTCTTCTACAATATCCTTGAGACTATTTTGCACATATTCAGCACTTACCTTAAAAACCGAGTCAGTACGCTCCGGGGCATCAAACGATAACTCATCCAGAACCCGTTCCAGCACGGTATGCAGACGGCGGGCACCGATCTCCTCGGTACGCTCATTCACATCGACGGCAATGGAAGCAATCGCTTCAATTGCCTCTGCTTCAAACACCAGTTCAACCCCTTCGGTGTCTAATAAGGCTGTGTATTGCTTAGTCAGCGCGTTTTCAGGTTCATTAAGTATCCGAACAAACTCATCCTTGCCTAATGAATGCAACTCAACCCGAATGGGAAATCGTCCCTGCAACTCGGGTATCAGATCAGAAGGTTTACTGACGTGAAATGCCCCGGAAGCAATGAAAAGGATGTGGTCAGTTTTCACCATCCCATGCTTGGTTGTAATTGTAGAGCCTTCAACGATAGGCAGTAGATCACGCTGTACACCCTCTCGTGACACATCGGGACCATGCGCACCCTGGCGCGAGGCAATTTTGTCGATTTCATCGAGGAAGATAATTCCCGATTCCTCGGTACGGCGCAATGCCTCTTTCATCACTTTGTCCATATCAATGAGACGTTCCATCTCCTCCTGCGTAAGGGCCTCCAGCGCATCGGGTACTTTCAGCTTTTTCTTCTTCTTCTTTTTCGGAAAAAGTTTACTGAAAGCATCCTGCAGGTTCGATTGCATATCATCAACACCGGAGGTTGTCATGATTTCCACCATCGGCATTGATTTCGTCTCATCAAGGTCAAGTTCAATCTCCCGTGAATTAAACTTACCCTCGCGCAGCATCTGTCTGATCCGTTCCCTGGTAGAAGATTCAGTTTCCGCGGCGACCCCACCTAGTTGATTATCATCAGAGGTAACCAGGGTAAACGATTTGCTGTCTTCGGGCCCTGATTCACTGAGCGGACTTTTGCCATGGGGCGTAGGAGGCAGTAAAATATCGAGAATGCGATCCTCGGCATGAGCCTCGGCAAGCCCCTCAACCCGCTCCTTCTCCTCGTTTTTTACCATATTAATAGCGATTTCAACGAGATCGCGAACCATCGATTCTACGTCTCTGCCAACATAACCAACTTCTGTAAATTTTGAGGCTTCTACTTTTACGAATGGTGATTGAGCCAATGCTGCAAGGCGTCTGGCAATTTCAGTTTTACCCACACCGGTCGGACCGATCATGATGATGTTTTTGGGCGCAATTTCCTCACGAAGCGGTGAGGCGACCTGCCGCCTGCGCCACCGGTTGCGAAGTGCGATTGCCACAGAACGTTTGGCCTCTGCCTGTCCGACAATATATTTATCCAGTTCGGTAACAATTTCCCGTGGAGTTAGCGATTCTATCCTGCTCATAATGATTCCAAAACGATTGAATGATTGGTGTAAACACAAATTGAACCTGCAATCTCCATTGCAGTACGACAGATCTCTTCGGCTTCCAGATCGCTTTTTTGCACCAGCGCCAGCGCCGCAGCTTGGGCAAATGGCCCACCTGAGCCAATCGCTATAACTCCGGTATCAGGTTCAATAACATCACCGGTTCCTGAAAGAAGAAGTGAGTGGTCTTTGTCAACTGCGATCATCATCGCTTCCAGCCTTCTTAAAATTTTATCACTGCGCCAGTCCCTGGCCAGCTCAACGGAGGAACGCATCAAGTTACCGTTGTACTGATCAAGCTTCTGTTCCAATCGGTCAAAAAGCGTAAACGCATCGGCCGTTGCCCCAGCAAATCCGGTAACCACCTGATCTCGGTATAATTTCCTTACCTTTTTCGCGTTATGTTTAATCACGGTATTACCAAGGGAAACCTGACCGTCACCGCCAATCACTACTGAACCTTTGTGTCTCACGGACAAAATGGTTGTGGATCGAATATTCATCAATTTTTTCTTTTATAGCCTCGTTTCGTTTAGATTCTTAGCTTTTACTTTTCTCTGTCCACCAGAGGGTGTGCTTTATCATATACTTCCGAGAGATGATCAAGGGTCAGGTGCGTGTAGCGTTGAGTGGTCGCCAGGCTAGCATGACCAAGCAATTCCTGAACCGATCTGAGATCAGCTCCCATTTCCAGCAAATGTGTTGCAAATGAATGACGAAGCGCATGGGGGGTTACAACCTGAGTGATTCCTGCCCGTTCTGCGTATTTCTCAACCAGACGTTCAACACTTCGGGTGGTTAGTCTTCCCCCGCGATTATTAAGAAATAGCGCATCAAGATCAGACTCCTTCTGTTTGGCTCCTCGCTGATAAATAAGTATATCCCGCGCCTTCAGCCATTTTCTGACCGCTTCCAGCGCCGGGGAGCCAACGGGTACCAGCCGCTGTTTATTACCTTTGCCCGTCACCCTAAGCATTTCGGAATTGAAATCAAGGTCTTCAGTATTGATAGACACCAGCTCAGCGACCCGTACACCGGTTGAATAGAGCATTTCAAGAATGGCCCGATCGCGGCTCATGAAACTATCTTTTTCTGCCGGTTCTTCAAGCAGTTTAAACACCTCATCAACGGTTAGAAAAGTAGGGATTGCGTGATTGAGTTTCGGCCCGGTGATCCCAATCAGGGGATCATGTGAAATGACTTTCTCTCGCAGCTGCAAGCGAAAAAAGCTTCTCAGTGCCGATAGTTTTCTGCAGACGGTAGCGCCATTATTTTTCGTATAGAGTGACGAAACAAAGCTTCTAATGTCATGGTGCTCGATATCATGGAGGGTTTTACTGGGATCCAACCCTGCAACAAATTCTTCAAGATCGCGCCGGTATCCTGAAACCGTATGCGGAGAATACCCCTTTTCATTATCGAGCCATCGACAAAACGCATCGATCTGTTGTGCGAGGTTCATCAGTCCCTTATTGTAATGATCTTCGATTAGCGTTTTACCAAATCATTTTGTTGCAGTACGTTCCGGGAATATACTATATACATGCATCAGTATAATCAGGTAGGCACCATTTTCAATCCGTAAACGATTTCATTTAATTGAGTGAATATATGGCAAAGAAGACTTTTGAAACCGCTTTAAGCAGGCTCGAGCAAATTGCCGACGAGCTCGAAAGCGGCGATCTCAGCCTTGATGCAAGCCTTAAAAAGTTCGATGAAGGAATTAAGCTTGCAGACTATTGCAATACCAAGTTAACGGAAGCACGGACCAAGGTAGATATCCTTCTGGAAAAGAATGATACAATCGTCGAAGAACCATTCTCAGATTTGGATGAGTCCGATGAATGAGTATCTTCGGGATCGCAAGCAGCTGATTGAAAAGAATCTCGATTCCCTGATGCTTGCTGCTGATGGCCCCATGGCGACGCACATCGAATCGATGAGATATTCTCTTTTTGTCGGAGGCAAAAGGATACGACCGATTTTAACCCTCGCTGCAGCCGAGAGCCTCACCGCAGACCCCCAATTACTCGCCGAAGCATTAGTCCCCGCCTGTGCAATTGAACTAATTCATACCTACTCTCTTATTCATGATGATTTACCAGCGATGGACGATGATGATTTACGTAGAGGAAAACCTACCAACCACAAAGTCTATGGCGAAGCCAATGCCATTTTGGCTGGGGATGGCCTATTGACCTTGGCCTTTGAATTATTGGCCAGGCCCTCCTCCCTGTTAAACGCCGCACAACAGCTTCAGATCATCGGATTGGTGGCCCAGGCAGCCGGGCCTTTTGGAATGGTTGGCGGCCAGCACCTTGACATTGAAAACGAAAATAATACCATATCTTTTGATACGCTAAAAACGATTCACCGCTGCAAAACCGGTTGTTTAATTACCTGTTCCCTCCAGGCTGGAGCAATATGCGGAGGTGCTGATAAGGTACAGTTGGCGAAACTCTCTGAGTATGGTGCTCATATTGGATTAGCCTTTCAGATCGTTGATGATTTGCTTGATGCAACGGCAACGACTGCCCAGCTCGGAAAAACGGCAGGCAGCGATGAATCGAGAGGGAAAGCGACATACCCGGCCCTTTTCGGTATCGAAGAAACGAGACAGAAAGCACGTGATGCCACAGCCGCCGCCATTAGCTCAATTGAAGGTTTTGATCTGAAGGCTGACCCGCTCCGGAATCTTGCTGATTATATCTGCTCAAGAACCTTCTAACACTCACTGTTATTAAAAAAATTACTCAGACTGGAATTACCAGTAAAAGATTTCGCACCAACGCATTACTGATTATGATAATCTCTCAAACTATCTCATTCGATCGCTATACTATATAAATGGAATCAAATACCCCCATGGTCATATCTTCTGGATCATTATTAAAATCAATCAGTTCACCAAAAGATGTCAGGCAACTCGGTGTCGATGAACTCACCCTATTGGCGGAAGAAATACGTGAATTTCTCATTCATTCAGTTGCCGACACCGGTGGTCATTTAGGTCCAAGCCTCGGGGTTGTCGAGTTGACCATCGCCCTGCATTATGTCTTTAACACCCCGGCAGACCGTCTTATCTGGGATGTCGGCCATCAGGCCTATGCACATAAGTTACTTACCGGTCGACAAGACCGATTCCATACGCTCAGACAATATCAGGGAATCAGTGGCTTTCCAAAGATGGCTGAAAGCGAGTATGACGCCTTTGAAACCGGTCATTCATCGACCTCAATCTCAGCCGCACTCGGGATGGCCATTGCCAAATCACTGGCTAACGACAGTGATAAATCAATTGCCGTGATTGGTGATGGTTCGATGACCGCAGGGATGGCCTTTGAAGCCCTTAATCACGCCGGACATCTCGATGAGAAACTGATTGTCATCCTGAATGATAATGAGATGTCGATTTCTCCAAACGTCGGCGCATTAAGCAGTTTTCTCAGTCGAAAACTGACCGGCAGGACCATGCGGCGACTTAAAGACCATCTGGTAGACCGCTTGGGCCAATTATCAAACGTTGGTGAAAACATCCTCACCGTATTGAAAAAGAGTGAAGAGAGTTTCAAGAGTTTTTTTACTCCGGGGATGCTGTTTGAAGCTCTGAAATTTGACTATATAGGACCTATCTCCGGACATGATTTTGAAACCCTGATTGACACCTTTGAAACGGTTCGAGATACGATCCAGGGACCAGCCCTAATTCATGTCCTTACCACTAAAGGCAAAGGATACGAGCCTGCTGAACGTGATCCGAAATCGTTTCACGGAATCGGTCCTTATGAAGTCGACAGCGGCAAGAAAAAAGTCAGCGCTTCGAAAAACATCACCTATACAGAGGTCTTTGGTGACACAATCGTGCAGTTGGCTATGGCGAATAAGTCCATCGCCGCGATCTCTGCTGCAATGACAGAGGGTACAGGACTGACCAAGTTCTCGGAAAATTTTCCCGAACGTTTTTTTGATGTCGGCATTGCAGAACAGCACGCCGTGACCCTTGCTGCCGGACTGGCCTGTGAGGGTATGCATCCCGTGGTTGCAGTCTATTCTACGTTCTTCCAACGCGCCTACGACCAAGTCATTCACGATATCTGCATACCAAATCTTCCGGTCACCCTAGCACTAGACAGAGCGGGTGTGGTTGGTGCCGATGGTCCAACCCACCATGGCGTTTTCGATCTTTCGTTTTTTCGAGCCATACCCAACCTGCTGCTCATGGCTCCCGGTGATGAGAATGAGCTGCAACATATGTTGTATACAGCGATCAACCACAAAGGGCCATCTGCCATACGCTACCCACGCGGCAGCGGTGAGGAAATTGGTCTATCGGATCATCTCCAACTGATGGAGATCGGCAAGGGCAAGCTTCTACGTGAAGGTAACGACATTCTCCTGCTCCCTGTTGGCAACCGGGTACACCCCGCTCTGAGGGCGGCGGCTGGCCTGGAGAAGCTTGGTATTGATGCGGCAGTGATCAACCCTCGTTTCATCAAACCGCTGGATAAGGAGCTGATTTGTGAATATGCTGCCAAAACAGGTCGGATCATCACCATTGAAGATAACGTCCGCCAGGGCGGATTTGGCAGTGCAGTCCTTGAGTTGTTAAGCCGGTGCGGGCTTTTCAATATTAAATCCACGCTGCTTGCCCATCCAGATCGATTCATTGAGCATGGACCGCAAAAAACACTCTGGCGAAACAGTTCAATCAACTCTGTTTCTATCACCGAAGCGGCAATAAGACTTATGAAACTTTAAAGAAGCCCTGTAAGTAAGTGCTGGGTGATCTTCCAGGTCCACTGATGTCTTATGAAACTACTGACAGTTTCCGATCGAATCAACAAGTCCCTTCTCGATACAGGTTTTCTGAAACCTCATACGGTTGACCTGATTCTTGGCTGTGGTGATCTGCCACCCGAATATCTCGGATCCCTTCATCATCAGTACCAGGTACCACTTTTCTATGTCCAGGGTAATCACGACATTCGTACGGTTGAACCTCCCCCCGGATGCATAAATATTTCCGGCAGAATCGTCTCATACAGAGGAAAGAGCTTTCTTGGATTCTCCGGTTCCCGCTGGTACAATGGCAATCAGAATCAATACCATGAGAAGGAAATGCGGGTTTTTATTCGACGTCTCTGGTTTAAACTCTGGCGGCTCAAGAAGCTCGATGTGATTGCCACCCATACGCCGCCCCGATTTATTCATGACAAGGAAGATCCTTGCCATAAAGGGTTCCGATGCTACAATGACCTGATTAGAAAACAGCAACCACGCTTTTTTATTCATGGTCATATTCATGAGGATTTCAAGAAGCCGGAAGACCGAATAACCACCATAAATCATACCGTTGTACTCAACACTTATGACTATCATGTTCTCGAAATTTAGCCCGAAAACAGCGCTGAAAAAACTCTTTTCCTCCAAAGAGGAAGTGGTTGATAAACCAAGTGCGAACTTTGACAAAGTCAGAGAGGAAGAGAAAGCGTATAAAACGATAGAGCGAGGTAACCGGGAAGTTCCCCTTAACCAGATTGTCGGCAGCGTTGGGCGATACCATGATTTTGATGAGAAGTTTCGACCAAGAAGCCATGGCAGCGACGAGAAGCTTGAACGACTTATCAAAGACATGAGTGTAGGGAAATCTTTTCCACCCATTTCACTTTATCAAATAAAGGACAACTACTACATTCTCGATGGACACCATCGATTTTCGGCTGCCAAACACCTTGGCCATGATTCCATAAGAGCCCATATCCTCGAACTGATTCCCTCCAAGGATACCCTTGAGAACCAACTCTACCTTGAGAAGATCGAATTTCGTGACAAATACAGCCTGACCAACACAATCACGTTAACCGAGCCGGGACAATATCGGTATCTTACCGAACAGATTGAAGAGCACGCTCACTATCTCAGAAAAGAATCGCCGCAGCTCACCACAGCTCAGGCTGCTGCAGACTGGTATAAAACTATCTACGTACCACTCTACCGAATCATCTTTAATAGTGGCCTGGTAAACTCGTTCCAGACCCGCACCGCTGATGATCTCTATCTTTACATTTCAACCCACCAATGGAAAGAAAAGAAATCCCGACATTTTGGTATTGGTATTGATAAACTCATTCCCAAAAACATGGAGGAGTTCAGAAACGCTATGGCAGAACGTAAAGAGCAGGAATATCCTGATATGAAACGGGAAATCACGGCGTTTATCCTGATGAATGTCGAAGGCAGACATGAAGAGAAAATCCTGGATAAGCTTCTGGCCCTGGACGAGGTTCGAGAAATCCACTCGGTACACGGGAACATCGATATCATTATCAGGGTCAAATTGATGAGGGATCTGCTTTCCTCAGATGCCGAATTGATCTCTCAATTCACCCAATCAACCATTCGCCAATGGAATGGTGTGGTCTCAACACAAACATTATTGCCCGGTGTCTCTCACCTTAAACCCGATGATCGATGTCCGATCTAGCTCTATTTACTGCTGATAGTAATCGCGATACCACTCAACAAATCTGGAGATGCCATATTCAAGCGAAGTGTTAGGCTTATAATCAAGATCCGCGACAAGATCATCTACATTCGCATAGGTCGCAGGTACATCACCCGGCTGCATGGGCATCATGTTTTTAATCGCCTTTTTCCCCAGACACTCTTCAAGCACTTCGATATAATGTAACAGACGCTGTTTATCGTTATTCCCGATATTATAAACGCGATAAGGGCAATATGAAGTTGCCGGATCCGGCGCATCGCTGTTCCAGGAACTATTGCCTTCTGGGACCTTAAAAATCACTCGCAGCACGCCCTCTACAATGTCATTGATATAGGTAAAATCTCGTTCCATATTGCCATTGTTGAAAACGTTGATAGGCTCACCGGCAAGAATCGCACGGGTAAAAAGAAACAACGCCATATCCGGACGCCCCCATGGGCCGTATACGGTAAAAAACCGCAATCCTGTGGTCGGCAAACCAAAGAGATGACTGTACGTATGTGCCATTAGTTCATTGGCTTTCTTTGAGGCGGCATACAAAGAGACAGGATGATCAACATTATCATGAACCGAAAACGGCATATTCGTATTTGCGCCATATACAGAACTTGAAGAAGCATATACCAGGTGTTTAACACCAGTGTGCCTGCATCCTTCCAGGATATTGACAAAGCCGACCAGATTAGTGTCGACATAGGAGTGAGGATTCTCTAAAGAGTACCGAACCCCCGCCTGGGCTGCCAGGTTAACGACCGCGTCAAACTCATACCGGTTAAAAAGAGTTTCAACCGCCTTTCGATCAGCCAGTTCGACTGCTTCGTGGTTAAAGAGCGGGCCTTCAGCAAGTGCCTTCATCCGGTCTTTCTTTAAACGGGGATCGTAATAATCATTGATATTATCCAACCCGACCACTTCAATTCCCTTGTCAGTTAATCTTTGTGTCAAATGCGCGCCAATGAATCCTGCAGCACCAGTTACCAGTATTCGCTTCATTTATTCCTTCTCAAGGTTTATGTATAAAGAAAATCCTCTGCCCTTTCAGACAGAGGATCAGGGATTCTATTATCAACAAAATCCCGGTTGTTAATCGTCAAAATCACCCTCAGGCCCTTTATCTACATCAAGTGTCTTGGCCCGCTCAACTATTTTTTCTTCTGTCCAGTCATCTGGATCCTCAATCCGATCGGCATTGTTTCCAATATCATATGAATTGGCGTCAACAAGCATCTCCATGGCGATTTCGGCCGTGTCCTGAGCATTAAAAACTGATACCAGCATCTGGTAGACAAAATCTTCAACACGCTTACTCATTCTTGTCCTGATCTCTGCAGGTTGTGCAAGCAACCAGTTATCGATTGGCAAGTTCAACTTTTTGTAATTACCGCCTTGCCAACCCTGCTCTGCTGCGTAGGTGGTGATTCGATCCCACATTGGTTCGGTGACACCCTCACCTGCTACCTTAATGAAATTTCCTTCACCATCCATAATTGCATTGCCAAAATCATTCACCTCAACACCCCACGAAACCATCTGTAGCGCAGTGGCTACATTGGCTTTGGTCGTTTTGGTGAGGGAGGCTATTTCCCTGAGTCTGTCTAAGCTGTTACCCGAAGTACCATGTTGGGCGCCCGACACCCCGTAGGGTTCCAATTGCGCATGAATCTGAGCCGTCAGGTCAACCTGGATACCATCTCCAGTTGCTTCAAGACCATGGGCTGAACCATTATTCAGAGCAATCCAATTGGGAAAAATATCGTGGGCATTGAGACCTTTGATCAGGAACGAGGCATCATCAACGGTAGATAGTCCCTGGTTGCCCTTGATTTCACCAACCTCAGTCTCCAATCCTGCCCAATCAGGTACACAATTATTGAGGGCAATATTGGCAAGCAGGTTCTGATCATCAGGCATGTGTGAAGCGTCAATGGCAATGGAAGTAATTCCTGCTTCAAACAGCGTCGGGATCTCCACCCGGGCTGGTTCGATATCAGCGGGAGATTTCAAACCATAATGGTCGGCATGTACGGCCACCGGAATGGTGATTCCTAGTTCATTACAGGCAGCATCAATCTGGAGGGCCATATTCCAGAAATTTACCGGGCAATAGGTGGATTCCGATTTGGCTATTTCAATTATCAGGGCGGCATTGGCTCTTTCTGCAGCTGCCAGCGCTCCTCTAATGATAAATGAGTTTCTGCCATTAGCAGCCATGGTCATAGCTTTGCCCTTTTGCCTCAAGGCTCGATCGATAACCTTACCGCTTACAAGCAGTGCACGCGAGTTTGGAAACAGTTTTCTGACGTTGGGTGGTCTACCGACCTCAAGTGCTTTTTCAAACAAAGTTTGCCGTGTCATCGCGAAGTTTTCACCTCTCTATTTACCAGGAATGTTCAGGCTGAAAAACCGGCATCGGGAATTTTGTCCTGTGGTTTAAGTTGGGGCAGTCTCAGCTCCCTAACCTATAATGCAGGAGCGGAGAAAAATCCAGTGACTGATGTAAAAATTCACTATGGATCCGGTTCAAAATCTTTGAAACTTCTCCTGCCAAATAACCACACGCACAGGACACTAACCTCGTACAGTACGAGCAGTGGGATACCCATCATCATCTGGTTGACAATATCTGGAGTCGGGGTAAGCACAGCAGCGATAATAAAATTGATCAGGATTGCATATTTTCGATACTTATTTAAGAGTCCGACGGAGACGACTCCTGCCTTGGCTAGAAATACCATCAGTACCGGCATCTCAAAAATAGCCCCGAAAGCGATCAGCAAACGAAGTGCCAGAGAAAAATATTCACTTACCGATGGGAGTGAGGTGAGAAACTCGTTGTTGTAACCTACCAGAAACTTGAAAGCGGGGGGAAAGACGACAAAGTATCCGAACGCTGCACCCGAGAGAAAGCAGATCGTGGAGATAAATGAAAATGGCAGGATGACCCGTTTTTCATGTTTGTACAAGCCGGGCGCGATAAAACGCCATGTCTGATAGAAAATGACTGGTGACGCAAGAAGAATACCGCAAACCAGGGCGAGCTTTAGATAAAAAAAAACCCTTCTTGGTAAGAGGTGAAAATGAGGCTTGTATTATCAGGTAAAACTTCGGTGAGTGGTTTGAAAAACCATGTCCCGATGGGACGAATCACAACATAAGAGAGGCAGAATCCGATAAAAACGGCAACAAATGAGTATATCAGGCAGCCTCTGAGCTCTCTGAGGTGCTCTGTCAGTGTCTGTTCATCAAATTTTTCAGTATGATCACTCATCTTCATTCCTACGAAAAAGTAAGGATAAATTGCAACGCATTCAATACCATCAGACTCTTCTTTTTGCAACGCTTTCCAGCTTCCTACCTCCGATAACCTGTTGATGTTTTATATTAAGACATCAGAAACATAGAGAAATCGGACTGATCATTTTTTGGAGGAACATCATAACGCTGCTCACTCAAACATGGCATTTTACTATCCATTACGATAGAATAGAACGCGCGCACAAAATTACTGTCGAGACTATTCTCTATTAAATATACGGCCCGGGTACAGATGATCTTATGGCAAAGATATTGATTGTAGATGACGAACAGAGTATGAGGGATTTCCTCAAGATTCTGCTCATCAAGGATGACTATGAAGTAGCAACCGCACGGGATGGTGAACAGGCCCTTGATATGCTTTCCGGTGAGCCTTTTGATCTAGTCATCACGGACATCAGAATGCCTGGCATGAGCGGTCTCGATCTGCTGCAGCGTATCAAAGAAATGGCAGTGGAACTCCCGGTTATCATGATTACCGCCTTCGCCTCTCCCAACGATGCAGTCCACGCGATTAAAAAAGGGGCTTTTGACTACATCAGCAAACCGTTTAATGTCGAGGAGATAAAATCGGTTATTTTTTCTGCTCTGAAAAATGAGCAATCCATCGATACGGATATGCTCAAAGACCTTTTTCCAAACATCATTGGTGAGAGTAGGGAAATGGTCAAGATCTTTGACATGATCAAACGTATTGCACCAACCCCGGCCAATGTGCTGATTTACGGAGAATCAGGAACAGGGAAAGAATTGGTTGCCCAGGCAATCCATGCACGCAGCTTGGTGAAGAATAATCCTTTTATCCCGATAACCTGTTCGGCCATTCCCGAAGATCTAATGGAAAGTGAGCTCTTTGGTCAC
>QZLB01000075.1 GCA_004796425.1 Desulfobulbaceae bacterium
GTTTTTAGCCCGTGCTTCCAGCCTAATATGGTGAGCCAGTTCTTGTCAGTGAGCCACCTCGGGGATATTCATTAGTCGGACAACCTCCTGGGCAACATAAAAGAGCTCGGTTGGTACCAGTTCAATCTGAAGTTCGCCGTCTTCATCCAGGTATTCAAACGTTTCTTCAATTACATCTGCGTTACCGGGACCATAACACTGGTCGAATTGCCAATAGTCGTGATCTTTTTGGACTCCCAGTGTTGCCAGTCTCTCCCCTGAGCGGGTGCGGATTGAGAAGATACAATAATCAAGATCGGCGCAGCGACTGGCAAATGTTCTACAACAATGTTGCATCCAAAAGCCCTCTGATTTAAGCATTTTCGAAGAGGTTAAGGGAATAATGAGGTATTCCCCGATCAACATTTCTGGAAGCTGCGGGTTCCATGAACCTTTGAAATTCTTTTCCTTAAGACCCGTTTGTGGAATCAGCTTAGCTGATGAGTTCTGGTAATGGTGTGTTTCCTTGATCATCTGATGATACCTCCCGTAGGATTGTGTTTGTCAGGCGATGTTGCTCAGGTGCTAAATATGTTCTTCTTTGACTCCATTATTGCGCACCGGGGGTATCATATATGGATGCCCCCTCAGTTTTTTTTGATCGCAATGGTGTTGTGTCTGAAAGAAGTGAAATCATCCCCTGTTAATTCACCCCCTTGACGCTCGACTCCCGGTGTGGTAGTTAAACCGACTGCCTTCCTCGTAGACCAAGAATGAAATTCACAGCGTGCGGAGTAAAAGTAAGATGCGAACGAATATTGTGCACATAGGTGCAGGGGAACTCACCTATGAAATCAGGAAAATTGTCACCGTTGGAAACAAGCTCGAAGCCCTGGGGTTAAAAACCAGTTGGGAGAATATTGGTGATCCCATCGCCAAAGGTGAAATGGTACCCGGCTGGATGAAAGAGATTGTCGCCAAAGCCGCCATGGATGATGCCAGCTATGGGTATTGCCCGACCAAAGGTGTTCTCTCCACCAGGCAGTTCATCGCCAACCAGGTGAACAGCAGGAATAAAGCGGTCATCGATTCTGAGGACATTCTCTTTTTCAATGGGTTGGGGGATGCGATTTCAAAGATATTCGGTTTTTTAAAACGTACGGCCCGAGTATTGGTGCCGACTCCCAGTTATTCCACCCACTCATCGGCAGAAGCAGCCCATGCGGGCACCAGGCCACTGACTTATATTCTTGATCCTAACAACAAGTGGTATCCCGATCTTGACGACATAGAAAAATCCGTCAAATATAACCCTGCAGTGGCCGGTATTCTCATTATCAATCCAGACAATCCCACCGGTGCGGTTTATCCGGTAGAAATCCTCGAGGCAATTGTGGAAATTGCCAAGCGCTATGATTTATTTCTGATCAGTGATGAAATCTACCAGAACATAGTATACAACGGGATTAATACTGCTCCGCTCTCGGATATTATCGGTGATGTCCCGGCAATCACCATGCATGGCATGTCAAAAGAAATGCCCTGGCCGGGGGCACGTTGCGGCTGGATTGAGGTTTACAACCGCGATAAGGATCCGATGTTTTCACAATACGTGGATTCGATACTCAACGCCAAGATGGTAGAGGTCTGCTCCACCACCTTGCCACAGATGGTCTATCCTGAAATTGTTAGTCATCCTCTATACCAGGAGTATCTTCAGGAGCGCATCGAGCGCTATAATAGATTTTCGCACATTGCCTATGATTGTCTCAAGGGGGTAAAGGGTGTCCTGGTAAACCGGCCGACCGGGTCTTTTTATATGAGTGTCTGTTTTGAAGATGGTGCACTTAATCATCGCCAGCGTTTGCCCATCGATAACCCGGAAATTCGGGAGATGATCGAAAAGCTGGTAGGCGTTCCCGGAACCGAAAAAGATAAACGCTTTGTTTATTATCTGCTTGGTTCGACCGGTGTGTGCGTGGTACCATTGACCTCGTTTGCGTCGGGCTTGAACGGTTTTCGGGTAACCCTGCTTGAGCGTGACGAAAATGAATTCATCAAGATAATGAATACCATCGCAGAGTCGATCAGGCGCTATCTGAAAAGCTGATGGAACCCATTCAAAAATCCTCTGTAACTTACCATCAACTTCATCATTGAATTGGTGTGGTACCCCGCAAATTCTGCAGAGTACCCTATTTTTAGAACCTGGCTTGACAATAAAAATCGGGCTACTTATTGTTCGCACAGGTTTTTGGGATGCGTTGTAACAGGAAGGTTCCTGTATGACGCGCTCTTGCGTTCAGATAACTGATAAACCGAGTAAATTGAATTTTCCAGGAGGTTGGGGTGAGCAGCGAAGAAAAAGGAAAAGTCGCTCAGGACACGGTCGATGATGGAGCCGAAGGGCAGGAGGCAGTTGAGGCCCGGGAAGTGGAAATCGAAGAAGAGAAAAGTGTCGAAGAGCAACTGGTTGATGCGGAAAAAGCAAATCTTGATCTCCAGGATCAATTCCTGCGTGTTGCTGCTGAATTCGAGAACTACAAGAAACGGATGGAGCGCGAGCGTTCAACCATGCTCAAGTATGCAGGGGAAAATATCTTCCGCGAATTGCTCTCCGTTGTCGACAATCTCGAACGGGCAACCGACCAGGCGACCGTGACCAACGGCGAGAGTGAGTCAAGCCTTGCAGCATTACTTGAAGGTGTCCAGTTGACGTTAAAAAGTCTGCTGAGCACGCTGGAAAAATTCGAAGTGAAACCGATCGAGACCGTTGGGCAGCCATTTGATCCGAATACCCAGGAAGCGATGGTAATGGAACCAAGTGATGCGGTGCCGGCTAATCATGTCTTGAATGAGTTCGAGAAGGGATATTTCTATAAAGACCGACTCCTGCGAGCAGCGCGTGTTGTTGTTTCCTCAGGTGTTGGAGAAGGCGAGAAGAAATAACTCAAGAACGTTCGGAATACTTGACATTTGCATATAAATGACAACCTTACAATGTGTTGCAGCCGCCCTGCGGTAGACAATGAAAATGGGATGGAATACGGAGATAAAACTGTTGATCCGGTTAAATGATATAAGGAGATAAAAAGATGGGTAAAATTATTGGAATTGATCTTGGAACCACCAACTCTTGTGTTGCGATTATGGAAGGTGGCGATCCAAAGGTTATTGCCAACGCAGAAGGAAACAGGACAACACCATCCGTCGTCGCATTCGCTGATAACAATGAGCGTTTGGTAGGGCAGGTTGCCAAGCGGCAGGCTGTAACGAATCCGGAAAGAACTCTTTACGCGGTAAAACGACTGATTGGTCGGAAATTCGAAGATGCTGAGGTTAAGAAGTCCATCAACATCAGTCCTTTCAAGATTGTCGAAGGTACGAACAAGAGTGTCTCGGTCGAAGTTGAAGGGAAGGTATACCGCCCGGCTGAGATCTCGGCGATGGTTCTGGGCAAAATGAAACAGACTGCTGAAGAGTATCTTGGTGAGGAAGTAACCGACGCGGTAATCACCGTTCCTGCCTACTTTAATGATTCCCAGCGTCAGGCGACCAAGGACGCCGGTAAAATTGCCGGACTCAATGTTCAGCGAATTATCAATGAGCCGACAGCAGCCTCGCTTGCTTATGGCCTGGACAAGAAAAACGAAGAAAAGATTGCGGTATTTGACCTTGGCGGCGGTACCTTTGACGTCTCTATCCTGGAGATCGGTGATGGTGTTTTTGAGGTAAAATCGACTAACGGAGATACCTTTCTTGGTGGTGAAGACTTCGACATGAGGATTGTTACCTGGCTGGCTGACGAGTTCAAGCGCGATCAGGGTGTGGATCTGCGAAATGACAAAATGGCACTGCAGCGCCTTAAAGAGGAAGCTGAGAAGGCCAAAATGGAACTTTCCACCACTGTTGAAACCGACATCAATCTGCCGTTTATTACTGCAGATGCCTCGGGACCAAAGCATCTGAACATCAAACTGAGCCGGGCCAAGTATGAGACTCTGGTGGAAGATCTAGTAGAGCGAACCGTTGGACCATGTATGACCGCCATCAAAGATGCCGGCCTACAGCCATCCGATATCGATGAGGTTATTCTAGTCGGTGGTATGACAAGGATGCCCAAAGTCCAGGAGAAGGTTCAGGAGATTTTTGGCAAGGCACCCAATAAAGGTGTTAACCCCGATGAGGTCGTGGCAGTTGGTGCCGCAATTCAGGGTGGGGTATTGCAGGGCGATGTAAAAGATGTTCTGCTGCTTGATGTTACCCCGCTTTCTCTTGGTATCGAAACCCTTGGTTCGGTTACCACCAAGCTGATTGAGAAAAACACCACGGTTCCCACCAAAAAGAGCCAGGTTTTCTCCACGGCGGCAGACAACCAACCGGCGGTATCGATTCACGTGCTCCAGGGTGAGCGTGAAATGGCCCAGGATAATAAAACCATCGGTCGCTTTGAGCTGACCGATATTCCACCAGCGCCGCGCGGAGTGCCGCAGATTGAGGTTACTTTTGACCTTGATGCAAACGGTATTCTCCATGTATCGGCAAAAGACCTTGGCACGGGCAAGGAACAGTCCATTCGCATAACCGCATCTTCAGGTTTGACCGAGGAAGAAATCGAGCGGATGAAGAAGGATGCCGAGATTCATGCCGAAGAAGATAAGCGTCGTAAAGAACTGGTTGAAACAAAGAATCAGGCAGATGCACTGGTTCACGCAACCGAGAAGAGCCTCAAGGAGCTTGAGGACAAGGTAGATGCTGAAACCAAAGAGAACGTTGAAAAAGAGATTGCCAACGTCAAGAGTGTCATGGAAAGCGATGATGTTGAGGAAATCAAGAAAGCCGTCGAGGCGTTGACCCAGGCATCCCATAAGCTGGCAGAGTTGATGTATGCCCAGGCAGCCAAGGATAATCCGGATGCAGGTGGTGATGATCAGGCCGGCGGCGGACAATCGGCCAACAAAAAAGGTGGCGATGATGACGATGTCGTTGACGCTGATTTTGAAGAAGTGAAATAGCGCGGTTCATACGCTGATCCCGCATTTTTGGCAGGGGAGAGAGAATGAAATTCTCTCTCCCCTTTTTTTTTGTTTTGCGCTATGGTGTTGCTCTTACAAAAGAGGCAGGCTGTTAAGGGATAACTCATTCAAGAACCAGGACCATGAAAATATTATCAGGTATCCAACCTTCCGGTAAACTTCATATCGGAAACTATTTTGGCATGATGAAAACGATGATCTCCCAGATGGAAAATTCTGAGTTATACGTTTTTATCGTTGATCTTCACGCACTCACCTCGGTCCATGACCGGAACAGGCTCTCCCAGGGAACCCTGGAAGCGGCAGCAGATTTTCTCGCATTGGGGCTGGATCCCGAGAAGTGTACGTTCTGGGTGCAGTCAGACGTACCGGAGGTATGCGAGCTGACCTGGATACTCTCTACCCTGACACCCATGGGTCTTCTGGAGCGGTGCCACTCCTATAAGGACAAAGTGGCCAAAGGACTGCATGCCAGCCATGGATTGTTCAGTTATCCAGTTCTGATGGCCGCCGACATCCTGCTCTATCAGGCTGAGCAGGTACCGGTGGGCAAGGATCAGAAACAGCACCTCGAGGTGGCCAGGGATATCGCCCAGAAATTCAATAATGAGTTTGGTGAGACCTTTGTACTTCCGGAACCGGCAATCAGTGAGAAAACTGCGATTGTGCCCGGTATAGACGGTCAGAAAATGTCTAAATCCTATGATAATACCATCCCGATTTTTCTTGAGGGAAAACCACTTAAAAAGCGGGTGATGGCTATTCAGACCGATGCAACGCCGGTTGAGGAACCCAAGGATCCGGATTCCTGTAGCCTCTATCAGATGCTGAGCCTTTTCGCCTCTGCTGATCGGCTGGCTGAGATACATGAGCTGTATGTAAAAGGGGGTGCTGCTTATGGTTACCTGAAATTGGAATTGCTCGAGTTGATTAGTGAGCGCTTTGCCGAGGCGCGTAGTAAAAAACAGTTACTTCTAGATGACCCCCATGAGCTGCGAGCCATCCTGGCAAAAGGTGCAGAGAAGGCCCGTGAAAAGGCCATGGTTACCCTTGATCTGGTACGTGACCGGGTCGGTATCAAATATTGAGAAACGTGATGAACTACGGAATATCAAGAGATGAGGCACTTGTCCTGGTAAGGTCCCACATTGCCAATAACAATCTGGTAAACCATTGTCTGGCTGCTGAAGCGGTGCTGGGTGCCCTGGCCAAAAAACTTGGTGAAGATGAACAGAAGTGGCGCCTGGCCGGACTCCTCCATGATCTGGATGCTGAGCGCCAGCCAGACTTGAGCAATCACACGAAGGAAACCGTTGAAATCCTCCAGCAGAAAGGGGTTGATGAAGAGATTGTCGAAGCTATCCGACTGCATAATCTTGAGGCTTACCCTGGTGAGCAGCGACAGACCAGATTACAGCATGGGCTTGCGGCCGGAGAAACTGTTACCGGTCTGGTTATTGCTGCTGCTCTGGTGAATCCTGCGAAAAAACTCTCGGCGGTCAAACCAAAGTCGGTAAAGAAGCGGTTCAAGGAAAAAGCATTTGCCCGGGGTGCAAATCGGGAGATTATCGCAGAATGCGAAAAACTGGAGATCAGTGTGCCCGATTTTTGTGAGCTGAGTCTGCTGGCAATGCAGGAAATTGCTGAAGAAATCGGGCTTTGATTTGTTAGCTAGCTGGGGACAAAACCGCTGTTTTCGATACGAACGAACCCCTCGAGCAGCAAGTGGTCAATTCGCTCGTTCAACACAATATCCTCATCCGGTGCGTTCATGTCCGATATGAAGGCAAATGACCCATCTTTCCAGTGCAAGGCATCAAAGAAGGCATCTTTGGCCTGTTGTCTGAGCAGCGAGTTGAGGGTTGATCTCTGCAGATAGCCTTTCTCGATCATGATCGAGCCAACCCGTTTCTGGTTGCGCATTGCCTCCCACTCCTTCAGACATTCCTTCAACTGCTCATCGGTAATTTGCTGTGAATCCAGCAGCATCTGACCAATCTGTTTCTGCTGGGTATGCAGTGTCCCCCAAAGCAGCTTTCCATTGGAAAAGTAGAATGATGCCTTATCCGGGGGTCTGAGAAGGATTAGTTTGCCGCTGAGGCTGGTGAGATAGAGGAGCTGAAATACACCTTCGATTCCGACAACTTCGATTGCTCCCTGGAAGTCGACGCTTTTACGTTTTGCGATATTTTGAGTCATATTCTACGGTGGATAAGAGATGCAACAGAGCGACAAATTCCAACGTGCGCTCATACCCTGATTTTTTGCTGCCTGGTCGTATTCCTTATGCTGGGCAGCATTCTATTGTATGCGGAAAAAAAGGGCAATAATTATTAAGGGGTAGAGTGTGATAGGTAAATATACCTAATTTTGACTCGAATTCTTTTTATTTCAGATGTGTTAGATATCGCGAAACAAAAAGTGGGCAATTAAATTATTTTTGAACACAATTGAAATATATCGTGGATTCGGTGCCGGCGGAGCGGTGAGGCGGCTTGAATAGGGAAGGGAACGAAGGACTAGTCCTTCGTTCCCTGAGGTGGTATCAAATAAGAAAAGACTAAAAGTCGACCAACTCTACATCAAATACCATGGTCGCGTTTGGTGGAATCGGTCCCCTACCGGAAGGACCGTACCCAAGTTTTGCAGGGATAATCAGGATTCGTTTTTCTCCTTTAGTCATTGACAAGAAGGCTTCATCCCATCCTTTGATCACCCGTCCGGCACCGACCGGAAATGCAATTGGTTCACCGCGGTCATAGGAGGAATCAAATTTAGTGCCATCAAGCAGTTTTCCGGTGTAGTGTGCTTTTACCATCGCTCCTTTTGCCGGCGTGGCGCCACCAGATCCTTCCTCGACAACAACATATTTCAAGCCGGATGGAGTGGTGATGGCATCGGGATACTTTTCATCGATCAGTGAATTCTGAGCAGCCTCGGCGGCTCGCTCTTGCTCGGCTTTTCGCTCGTCAATGGATTTGAGCAAACGGTCAAAAGCAGCCTGGTCAGCCTCAAATGCCTCTGCCTTCGAGCCGACTCTGATGATTTCAATTGTTTCAAGTTTATCGCCCTGCTTGATTGCATTCACTACGTCCTGGCCGGAAATGACATGACCAAAAACGGTATGCTTGCCATCGAGCCAGGGTGTTGGTACGTGGGTGATGAAAAACTGGCTGCCGTTGGTCCCGGGACCGGCGTTGGCCATCGATAAAATTCCAGGACCGGTGTGTTTGAGGCTCGGGTCGATTTCATCGGGGAAGGTGTAGCCCGGTCCACCTGTTCCGGTACCCAACGGGCAGCCGCCCTGAATCATGAAATCGGGGATGACCCGGTGAAAATTCAAACCATCATAGAACTTGGTACCCTGGGTTCCACCACCGCCGCCCAGTTCCTTAGTCCCTTCTGCGAGCCCGACAAAGTTGGCTACTGTCAGAGGAGTTTTTTCAAATTCGAGAATGGTAAGGATTTCTCCTTTTTCGGTATGAAACTTTGCGTAAAGGCCGTCTTTTAAATTTGCTTCTGCCATTGTCATTTCTCCAGTAATAATGAAGCATAGAACAATCAATCCAAGGATTGCGCCTAATCTTTTCATGATTCCTCCTTTTATGCTGATGTTTTGTTGTTTCAAGAACTGTCTGACTACTAGATCAGGCGTTCGTTGTCAAGTGATAGCACACCGAAGGAAATTGCGTATTGCAGTTGACGCAAGCACAACGAAAAGGTTAATTGGGTGACTGCATGGGTGTTGTGAGATACTATTTCCAAAAAAACGCATGGCTATGAAGCGGTCACGAAAAAGCGCAAACGTCTATTATATTTACCAACTCCTTGCAGGAGTCGTGTTCTGGAGCCTATTTCCACTCTTGTTGATCATTGTTCTGGTTACGGGAAAACATCGGCGTGGCCTTGCGCAACGACTTGGCCTCAGTGGTGTACCTCTCAGACGTTCGGACAGCAGGCCCCGAATCTGGATACATGCAGCCTCAATCGGTGAAGTGCGTGTCGCGGCGGTTTTAATCGACTACCTGAAGCAGAAGCGGCCGGACACGGTTATTGTGATCTCAACCATGACATTGCATGGGCGAGATTTTGCTCGCACACTTTTTGAGGATCTGGAGTGCTTTCTTGCTCCGCTTGATGTGCCATTTATCGTTGATTGGGTGCTCAATCGGGTCGATCCGAATCTTTATATCTGTATGGAGACCGAATTGTGGCCCCTGCTCATCCAGAAAATCCATCGATCCGGCCGGAGGAACCTTCTGCTGAATGGGAGAATTTCTGATCGCACGGTTGCGAGTTATCAGCGCTTGAAAATTGTATTTGATCCGGTCATTGACAGTTTCGATTTTATTGGCGCCATTAGTGATAAAGATCGTGATCGGTTTATACGTTTAGGTGCGCTGTCCGAACGTGTCGAGGTGACCGGCAATCTCAAGTACGACCCACTCCTCAAAAAACCTGCCAAGACGACTCCCCAAAAGTGGCGTGAGTTATTGGACATAGACCTTGTAGATACGGTCGTTGTAGGGGGCTCGACCCATGATCCTGAAGAGCAGATTCTCATCGAGATGATTGAACTATTTAGACGGGATGGAAAATCATTCGTGTGGCTGATTGCGCCCCGGCATCTTAATCGATTGCCTGAAATAGAAGCGCTGTTTACAGCGGTCTCTATCCCGTATCAGCATCTGAGCTCCTGCCTAGAATCAGGCAGGAAAGAGGAAGTGATTATAGTGGATACGATCGGAGAGCTGGTGGAGCTCTATTCGATTGCAACCCTGGCCTTTATCGGGGGCAGCCTCTGCAATTATGGTGGCCATAATATGTATGAGGCAGCGGTCTGGAGCATACCGGTTCTTTTTGGTCCGCACACCCAGAATTTTCATATGGAGACCGAGGCGTTGGTGACGGCCGGTGGTGGCTTTAGAGTAGCGGATCCCAGCGGACTCAAATCGATGATTGGGCTACTCACCAGTGATCAGGATTCCCACCAGCGTGCATCGGCAGCCGCGCAGGCGGTCGTTGCCAGCCAGCAGGGAGCGGGGGAGCACCAGGTCGAGTTGGTAACGCGTCTATTGGATGCAAGGTTTGCAGCGTAACAGACGAACTGAAAAGGAGGGCTGAAGAGTGGTATGAAACTGATATCTTGGAATGTTAATGGATTACGGGCAGTGATGAAAAAAGGCTTTACCGAGATTTTGACGGGTTTTGATGCGGATATTGTCGGCCTTCAGGAGACCAAACTTCAGGAACACCAGCGAACCGAAGAGATGATCAATGTTCCCGGTTACCAATCGTATTGGGATTATTCGCGGGTCAAAAAAGGGTATAGTGGTGTTGCTGTTTATGCCCGACCAGAAACGGGGAGTTGGCAGGGAGGATTCGGTTCAGAACGGTTCGATGCGGAGGGACGGGTGTTAGAGCTTGATCTGGGTCCCTTTATCTATTTCAATGTCTATTTCCCCAATGGGCAACGTGATGAAGAGCGGCTTCAATATAAGCTTGATTTCTATGAAAAGTTTTTTGAATACACCGATCGTTTGCGGGCCAGTGGCAGAAGTCTGGTCATTTGTGGTGACTTTAATACCGCCCACAATGAAATTGACCTGAAAAACCCACAATCCAATAAAGATCGCTCCGGTTTCCTGCGTATTGAGCGTGATGTAATTGATGACATCATTGCGCGCGGCTATGTTGACACCTTCCGATCCCTTTATCCCGATACGGTAAAATATTCGTGGTGGAGTTATCGGTTCAATGCGCGAAAAAACAACGCCGGCTGGCGGATTGACTATTTTTTTGTAACGCAGGATTTATGGGAGAAAGGGGCGATTAAGGATGCCTTCATTCTCAACGATGTGTTCGGTTCAGATCACTGTCCGGTGGGACTTGAAATATCAGTCTAAAGGGGCGACCTGTCTGCTGGCAAAACGCAGCACAAGATACCCGCAAACGGCACCACCCAGAGAGCCGAGGATGATTCCCATTTTGGCATACTCCTGGTAAATCGGCGTGGTAAAGGAAAGCGCACCGATAAAAAGTGACATCGTGAAACCGATACCGCCGAGGAACCCAACACCCAATACCATTAACCAGGTAACCCCACCCAACAGATTGACTTTGAGAATTTTGGTGGCCAACCAGGTGCACAGCGTTATGCCAATTGGTTTGCCGAGAAACAGCCCCAGGGCAACTCCGAGGGTAACCGGGTGAAGCAGTGCCACAGAGAGCTCCAATTCTTTCATGACCACGCCCGCATTGGCCAGGGCAAAAAGCGGCAAAACCAGATAAGCGATCCAGGGTTGCAACCCGTGTTCCATCTTCTGGAGCGGTGTTTCGACTTCTTTACAGGCGGTGTGTATAGCGTGTACCGATTCAAGGTGCGAGCGGTTAACCATGATTGTATAGCCACAATCACCGTCGTCACAATGGATCTGGTCAAGACGTTCTCGCACCAGCCTCATGAATACATCGGTGTTGTACCTGCTGCGGGCCGGGATAAACATGGCGACAATCACTCCTGTTATGGTCGCGTGAAGACCGGCATGGGCGATCATGAACCAGAGGATAAGGCCCACCGCGAGATAGACCAGAGGACTCTTTACCCAGAGACGGTTCAAGAAAAAGAGTATCACGCAAACTCCACTGGCGATTGCCAGGTATTCGAGGTGGATTGATGGAGTATAAAACAGGGCAATAACGAGTATGGCACCAAGGTCATCGGCAATGGCAAACGCCGTAAGAAAAAGCCTGATACCAAAAGGTATCCGTTTGCCAAGGGTTGACAGAATTGCCAGAGAAAAGGCAATATCGGTGGCCATCGGGATACCCCAGCCTGAGCTGGAGTCGGAGGTTCCGTTGAAGATGAAATAGATGAGAGCCGGAATCAGCATCCCACCAATCGCGGCAGCGACGGGGAGGGCTGCTTTTCTTGGATCTGAAAGACCACCAACCAGCATTTCTCTCTTGATTTCAAGGCCAACCGTAAAGAAGAAGAACGTCATCAGCGCATCGTTGACCCAGTGGGCAAGTGAATGTGTTAAGACTGCGCTTCCCAGAGTTAACGAGAAATCCTGATGCCAGAAGTGATTGTATCCTTCGGGGCTCAGATTGGACCAGATAAATGCCATAGTGGCCGCAGCAATAAGCAGGAAGCCACCATTGGAAATGGTGTTAAAGAAGCTCTGAAATGCCGATGTCGTAATAATCCTTTGAACCAGAGATTCCGGGCTTATATGTCCAAGTGGTTGTTCTGTCTCAACGCGCGGTAGGTCAAGCTTCTCCATGCATCACTCCGTTAACGATTTTATTCGCTCCACATTATTTAGCAAAAAATGTCACTGAAAATCAAGGGTGCGGTTTGCGGGGTGCTGGTTGGTAGAGCACAACCGTTACCTTTTGTGATGAGTACTCTCCTGCGCCTTCTCTCATTACGGTCATTTCAACTTCCTCTCCTGCAAGTCTTCCCACCATGGCAATGAATACATCATCCATCTCCCGGATTGCAAATCCCGCGATTTCAATCAGAATATCATTGACTTGGAGCCCTGCAGCGGCCGCTCGGGAGCCTTCCATGATTTCATTGATTTTCATACCGGGAGGCAGATCATCTCTGGTCTGTTCCAGGACCACCCCAATCTTGCCCAGTGGTGTCAAATCACCACTATTGAGATAGAATCCATAATCGATAGTCTGCACAAGTTCATCGCCGGACAGCGATGAACTTGCCAGGTTGAGTATTGATACCTGTTGGTAAGGGGCTCTTTTGGTAACTCGAGGTGGTATGCCTGAATCGTTTCGGGTGTGTTGGGTACCGGCCAGGACAATCATCTTTTTCTCAGGATGTTCCTGGAGGTAGTGAACAATGGACTCTGCCATCGTTTCATCCCAGAGTGACTGGGCCTGAATAAATCCTGCCGGGGTGCCTCCATTGCTTGACAAAGATAAACGGGTATGGCCCTGATACGATTCGAGAAGGCGCTCGGTATATCCAGGCAGGTCGAGGTGTCGATCGACGGGAACACGGTTTTTATCCGTTGGCTTGCGCTCTTCAATGATTCCCGTTTTAAAAACATCGCTGACGACCGCACGCTCAATATTCAACCCTATTACCGGAATTTGATGCTTGCGGGCGAAGGCAAAAATTGGCCTGAAGAGTCTGTAATCATAACGCCATACCTCAAAATATCGGGACTCCTTGAGGAAGTCTGTTTCCAGGACCTGCGGGTCATTGATATAACGATCAAGCGCATCCTGGCTGGTGGAGGGAAACATCTCCATACCGATCACAATATTGTTGTCCCTCTGATAAATAGCTTCGATCAGCATCTGCTGGAGGAGATGATCGGCCTTTGAAGTGTGGTTTTCACCGATGTAAATCACCTGGGCCTGGGAAACGGCGTCTACGAGCGTGCTGAAGTTGTCGATGGTTGAAACATTAACACCATCGGGAACGTTATCGATGGGAGTGTGCAGTCCCTCCATTGCAGCCGTTTTTCGTTTCTGCTCCAGTCGGCCGCTGATAAAATGCAGAAACGAGTAATTACCGTAATGGCGCAATTTCCTAAGGGCGGTTGCACTTTCTTGTGCGGATGAGGAGGCTACCAGTACCATCAGATGATGCAGGGCCAGCGGATTCTTTCTGATGTCGATGGTAAAACCGGTATCGGGATGAACCACCAGGCCAAATATTCCACGGGCAAGATTGCTCGTACCGAGAAATACCACTTCTTTTTCTATCAGGTCCACCTGGGTAATGGAATCTGCAGAAACAATTTCCCAACCCAGTTGTGTGGCGAAATCGACAAAGGGTTGGTGAGGGCCCAAATTATCGGGGTCATTTACAACCACCAATACTGCAGGTGAGCCGAGCAGTTGAGAAAGAACAGGCGGTTTTTCCTCAATTGTCAGATTGCGCATGGTATCATATTCCGGGTCGACGACCAGTTGTAATGGATGGCTGTCCAGAGGCAGGGTTACAGCGGTACGCTGATCCTTGATCAACCGAGTAAACGAGCGGTCTCCTGCGAGTGTCTTGACGATCAATGGCAGCAGCAGCTCATACGGCTGTTCGTTCTGCTGAACGATGGTAAAGGAGAGCTCGGTATGGTCTGTTTGGGGGTTGACATTGAGTTCTTCAATACTGATTACAGGCAGGTCTGTTCTCTCTAGATGTTGGGTGAATAATTGGTCCAGAGATGTTGAGGATTCCACTTCAAAGAGATGCTGCAGATCACGCCAGCCTGCCAGCTGAGAACCGAATTGTTTATAGAGCTGCTGTAGTGATAGCCTAAAGGCTTGTTCTCCAATACGTTTTCTTACCTCGTGAAAAAGCATGGAACTACGTCCATAGCCAACCGCGCGCAGATCCTTGTCAGCGATTGAGTGCTGGCCCGGAGCGTAAAAGGATCCAAGCGGCGGGGTGTCCTCTTTCACATAATTGAGATAATTCTGGATGACTTCCTTGCGTGCCATTGTGCCGTCCCCGGCATCCTGGCGGTAGGCCATGTCGGCTAGATAGGAGGTGAGTCCTTCGACCCAGTTTCCCGAATCTTCAGCAATACCGATATGGTGGCCGAACCAGGAGTGGAGGATCTCATGGCCTAATGATGTTGTTTTGATAAATGGTAATCGTAAAATCTGTTGTCCCAGCAGGGTAAAACCGGGCATACCAAAGCCAGTGGGCATCAGGTTTTCAACGATGACATAATGATGGTACGGGTACGGACCAATCAACGCTTCGTACCTTTTGATAAAGCGGGCCGCTGACTCAAGGTAATCCTGGGCGAGTTGGTCGTCCTGTTCAAAGAATAAGGTGTGGAGCGTAAGATTGTCACGAATTTTCAGACTTCTTTTTACCCAGGGGGCAGCAGCAAGGTTGAGGGAATTCTGTGGCCTGGAAAATGAAAAGCGTACCGGTTCGCCAGCCTGTCTTTCTTCAATCCGGTCTGTTTCGCTGATGGCCAAAAAGTCATCAGGTATATCGACACTCAGTGAAAACAGTACCGGCACATCGGGAACAGGGTGCCAGCCGGAGGTCAGAACAATGGCATCTTCAGATATTGAATTATAAAACGAGTCGCTGATTCTTTTCTTGAAGTGGAGCCGGAGTGAGCGGTGATAGTTCTGGACTCCGAAATCAATCCGCTGAGCCGTTTCATCGATCTGGTCCGTCTCACTGGCCGGGGTCGTTTCCAATGATCTGGTTTCCAGATGCTTCACGAAGAGCGTAAGTGGCGTGTCAGGTGGAATCAGGAGTTTCATTTCTCCGTTGATTTGCTGATTCGCAATATCAAATGACGCGTGCAGGTGTGCTTTAATCAGCGTATCGGCTCGGGATTTATTGGTTTGCATTATGGTAATGAGGGCGGTTGTCATGCATAAAATTGCAACTCGTCTGGTAATTGTGTTAAAAAAAGCCAGCATAAGAAATCCTCTGGTGTCTGATTCGAGTGGCGGTAATCACTGCAGAGGCAGATAAAAGATCCACGGCGCTATGGTCAGAAAAAAATATGTCGATAAAAATTAAAGTCATTGCACTCAATGCGAGATACTCCCATTCATGTCTTGCGCTGTTTTATCTGCGTAATGAGCTGGAAAAAAACCTGGAAAGTTGCCAGGTGGAAATCTGCCAGTATACAATCAACGATCCCTATTACACCCTGCTCCAGAGAATATCGGAGGGTGAGACCGACTTCTATTTTTTCTCTGCTCTGATATGGAACAGTAATCTGGTTGAACGGATTATCAAGGATCTGATCACCGCTTCATGTCAAACACCAATCGTTATCGGTGGCCCACAGGGCCCTGTTGTTACCAAAAATCTTGGTTTTCCGGCCAATCTCACCTTATTTACCGGGGCTATTGAGGGTGCGGACAACCAATTTTACGCCGATCTTGCACGCAAAGATTTGAAATCTCAGTATAATGCGTCAACTAGTGGAGGTACAGGTCTGCACTATCCCTATAGAAGCTCGGATTTTGACGATCACCTTAAGGCGCGGTCGGTTTACTATGAGTCATCCAGAGGCTGCCCGTTTTCCTGCTCATATTGTCTTTCTTCTGCCAACATCACTGTTTTCCACAAAGACCTCGATCAGGTTTTTGCAGAACTTGACGATATTCTGCAACACCGTCCACCGGTTGTCAGGTTTTTAGACCGGACCTTTAATGATAAACCCGAGCGTTGTGTCCGAATCTGGGAGTATCTTCGCGAAAGAGGCGGAGATACCCTGTTTCATTTTGAGATAGCCCCCGATCGATTCACCGAAGAAATGTTTGAGACACTGGGAACAATACCCACCGGTCGGTTTCAGTTTGAGATGGGTGTTCAATCAACGAATCCAGAAACACTCAAGGCGATCAGAAGGCCCATGAACAGCGAACGTGCCGGTGAAGTAATCCGCAGGTTGCGGAAAATGGAAACGATCCATCTGCATGCCGATCTGATTCTGGGGTTGCCTTTTGAAACGGTTGACAGTTTTCACCAATCGCTCAACGATATCTTTATGATGCAGCCCCACTATATCCAGATGGGCTTACTCAAACTTCTGCCCTCGACCAGGATCGAGAAGGAGCGCGTACAGCATCGTTACCGAGCGGAACGATCACCACCCTATGGCGTGCTGGCCAACCAGTGGCTTAATGAAAATCAACTCCGAACACTCTACTGGCTTGGAGAATGCGTGGAAAAGTGTGTGAACAATCGTTATTTCCCTTCACTTTGGCTCTACCTAATTAATATTGAGGAAGATGCAGCACAATTTTTCAGCAAGTTGGCCGAATTGTTTTACGAGCACGGCTATTTCTGGCAGGCGATCACCCAGGAACCCCTGAGCTCCCTCATCAAACAACGGGTCAAAAAACGCGAAGATGCACCCCTGATTACGGAATTACTGCGGTTTGACTGGCTTCGTTGTGGCCACCGGTTCCTGCCGGCACACCTTCAGGATGGGGTAGAGCCATTGGATGAGCAACGCAGGACCCTCTTCACGCAGCTTCCTGAGACCTTGTCCGGCGTTTATGACATTCGCTCACGGAAGCACTTTTTCAAAAAGTCTGTTTTTTGTTCATTTTCCCGTGAAACCTTGGCTTATATCGGTTATGAGGTGAAGGCGAAAAAAGGCATCGTCCGTTTCAGACCAGAACGAGAGCAAACGGTTTTGAGTCTGCACACCTGCGATGTGCTTGAGTGGTAAAAAATGAATATGATTGCAGGGTGAACTGTTGGGGACCAACTGAATCGCCTGCATATATGCCAAAGATAAAGGAGTGAACCGTGTCTGATTATCGTTTGAAAAAAATGAATGCCATCGCCCAGGTGGGACTGGACCTGCTCGGTCCTCAACTACAGGTAGCAGAGGATGAAACCGACCCGCATGGTATCCTGGTTCGCAGTTCGCCTGTTAATACGGATGATTATCCTTCCCTGCTTGCGGTGGCGCGTGCCGGAGCCGGGGTAAATAACATTACGGTGGATAAGGCGACAGAGCGGGGCATTTGTGTGTTCAACACACCCGGTGCAAATGCCAATGCAGTGGTTGATCTGGTGTTTCCGATGATTGGTGTCTGGCAGCGTAATATTTGGAGGGGTATAGAGTTTTGCAGTTCACTGGTCGATATCGATCCCTCAAAAGTTTCAGCCGAGGTAGAAAAACGTAAGGCGGCATTTCGAGGCAATGAAATTGCAGGGAAAACACTGGGTGTTATTGGCCTTGGTCAAATTGGGGTGAGACTTGCCAACGGCGGTGTGCATCGCTATATGAAGGTGAAAGGATTTGATCCGAAACCGGTGCTTGGTAATATTCACATGCTGCTACCTGAGGTCCAGGTTTGCCAGTCGCTTGATGAAACCATTGGCGATGCAGACATAATCAGCTTGCATATACCCCTGATTGATAAAACCAGAGGGCTCGTTAATACAGAGTTTATATCGCGTATGAAAAAGGGTGCCGTCCTGGTTAACTATGCACGAGGTCCCATTGTCGATGAGCAGGCGGTTATCGAGGGACTGAACAGTGGACACCTGGGAGGATATATTGCAGATTTTCCGACCGAGTTGCTGATTGGCCATGAGAAAATACTCCTTACTCCGCACCTGGGTGCTTCTACCTCTGAATCAGAGGACAATTGTTCGGTGATGGCAGCCCGGGAAATATCGAATTACCTGCGATTTGGTAACATTACCCATAGTGTCAACTTCCCCAATATTGAAACCATCCCATCTGACCTGGTTAAGGATCGTCTGATTGTGATCAATCGCGATGTACCTGGTATGATTGCTTTTATTACCAATATACTAGGAGACTCCAAGATCAATATCGACTCATTCAAAAACGAATCAAACGGGAAAATTGGCTACAATATCATCGATATTGAGTCCGGGGTGCCGGATTCTGTGTATCAGCAGATAAAAGAGAATAAGGATGTAATTCGCACCCGGCTGATATCGTTTGATAAGTAAGAGTTTCAGCAGAGTATTAATATTCTTATTCAACTAGTAAAAATTATTAAATAGAGCAAGTAACTGGTATTCCGTTGAATCATCTGGTGCTGTATAATGCAGGCGTAAGATTGTCCAAAAAATTGTACTTTCGAGGTTTGAGAGGAGTTGTTTGGTTCTTCTTTGGTTCGCTGTTAAGATCACGTAATTGTTTGCTAAAAAGTAATTTGTGTTTTTTTGGCATACTACCTGCATTATTAATAGTGCTTTTTATCTCTTCTCTCCTTTCTCCCGGAAAAGCCGACTCACGCTAGTCGGCTTTTCTACGTTAGGTCTCGAGTAAATTCAGGAATTATGCGCACCTCAGTATATCTCGATTTTCATACCGGTTACGATCATGGCTGGATAAAAACGTTTGTTGATCGTTTTTTTCAACAACATGGGCCGAACAATTTTAATGGTAATCATGTGTTGCTCAAACCGAATTTGATCAGCTCCCGGGGGCCACGACTTGCCTGCACTGATCATCAGGTAATACGAGCGACTGCTGAGTGGTTCATTGATCATGGCGCCCAGGTTGCAATTGGTGACTCCCCAGCCTTTGGCTCTACTCGCAGTGTGTTAAAAAATCAACACATACTGGAACATCTTGCTGATTTACCAATCGAGATTGTTGAGTTTAAAACACCGATCATCAAAACCCTCTCTCATGGGATTCAAATTGGGGTGTCCGAGGAAGCGTTGGCGTGTGATTTTCTGGTTAACCTGCCACGGGTAAAAGCCCATAATCAGATGTATATGACCCTGGCCGTCAAGAACGCATTTGGTATTGTCTGCGGTATACGTAAAGCGGTGGCACATATGAAAAACGGTCTTTCCCACAACCGGTTTGGTGATCTGATGCTTGATCTGGTAGCGTTACTGCCACCGTCAATTGGGATATTGGACGGTATCGAGGGGATGCACCGGGAGGGTCCACTAAAAGGTGACCTGATTAAACTCGGATTTTTCGCCGCTTCGGAAAGCCACCTCGGGTTAGATTGCATGACCCATCAACTCCTTCACCTTGACCCGTTACGTTCACCTGTCATCAGGGCGGCCAGGCAACGCGGGCTTCATGGTGCTTACCCTGATGAACTTGAGTATTCTCTGAAAAATCCGGAGGATTTTTCTCCACCAGAATTCATCACCCCGATTTTACTGAATCCGGTGCCATTTAATCCTTTCAGATTCTTAGCAAGCTCTTTCAAGCGCGCGTTGATGAGATTGCAAAAAACGTGATCAAATTGATACCTCCCACCCGGAAAGATAATAGATTGATATAAGAATTATTTACTATTATATTCTGTCGCGCTTATAGTATGGCGTATGACTAACGGCCGGTTTGTGAAATTCCATAAACAGAGCAGCCGGCTTATCATTTAGAATAAGGATCAATTATGTTTAATTTAAATGGGCGGGTTGCCCTTATAACAGGAGGCTCGCGTGGTATTGGCCGGGCGATAGCCTTGCGTCTTGCTGAGCATGGTATGGATGTCGTGGTCAATTACGTTCGACACAAAAAGGACGCGCAATTTACTGCTACTGAGGTTGAAAAACTCGGGCAAAAGTGTTTGACGGTCAAAGCAAATGTTGCCAAAGAACAGGATGTCGTCCACATGTTTGAGACTATCCAGCAGGAATTTGGCCGGGTTGATGTACTGGTAAGTAATGCCGCATCTGGTGTCTTGAAGCCGGCGCTGGAGCTGACGGAGCGTCATTGGAACTGGGCAATGGATATAAATGCCCGGGCATTGCTCAGCCTCGTGCAACTTGGTCTGCCACTGATGCGCGAAGGTTCCCGGGTGATTGCAGTTTCGAGCCTCGGTTCAATTCGGGCGATTCAAAATTATACGACGGTTGGTGCCTCCAAAGCAGCGTTGGAATCTCTCGTGAGGCACCTGGCGGTTGAGCTTGGACCAAAAGGTATACGGGTAAACACGGTCAGTGCAGGAGCCGTAGATACCGATGCCCTGAAAAAATTTCCCAATCGAGATGAGATTCTTGAGGGTGCGATGTCTCGGACTCCTTTGGGCAGGCTCACTACTCCCGATGATGTGGCGGATGTGGCACTCTTTCTCTGCAGTAATCTTGCGGACATGATCCAGGGTCAAGTCGTGACCGTGGATGGCGGCTATGCCATAATGGGCTAACCAGCATTTATGCAGAGCACTACTAACGGGGTTTCAGCGCAGCTGAGGCCCTGCGGTAAATGACATAAACAGTCAACAGCGACAAAACAATCATCCCAACTCCCCAGGCGAGGATAATCAACGCGTCAAACAGGGGAAGACCTTTATGTTGCCAGAGCCAGCTTCGCATCAAACGATACGTTGGTGAAAAGCCAAGCAATAAAATGGTGAGTGTGTAAGTGATGGCGCAGAAAAGGTACATTACCGCCCCGGGGCCCATTGAGGCCGCTCGGTTTTCGGCGTTATAGTCGGCAAAGATGGTGCCAAACCCAAGTGCAAGTGCGACGACGGTCCAACAGATAATGAGAGCCGTAACCAGAGAAATCCACCACATGGGACCGTCGATTTGCAGAAAATGGTTTGATACACCGATTAGGATGATGGTCAGGATCGTAAACGGGATCAAGTAGAAGATATATTTGTAGCAGAGAAACCGTTTCATGCTCATGGGTGAGTTCCTGATTAGGTAGAACGCACCTCCCTCTGCACCGATCGAAGGATAGACAAAGCGTGCGGCCAGTGACGCTGCCAAAAAGCCGGTAAGGCCAATATTGCCAAAGGCAATGAGGTTAGCGACATAGGTGGTCCCGAACGTTCGCTCTAAAGGTAAGACTTTGAAATTATAGAGGTATACCACCACCAGGGCACCGATCATAAAGAATTGAGACCACTCTTTTGAATCTCGGAGAAAAGAGATTGTTTCCTTTTTGAAAACCCATTGCCAGCCCCGATACTGTTTGGGTTGGGGTCTTCGGAAGCTCCGGTGTCCGCCAAAGGATTCTTGGGATTTGGAAAAACCAGGTAAAAACAGCCGCATCATGGCCAACTCACCCAGAAAGTAGATGATCAGTGGTGTTAGGATGATCAAGGCCAGTAGCAACCAATCGATCCGCTGATCCAACAGGTAGGTTGATAGCAGATTTGCAGTCCAGCCGGCTGGCAGCCAGGGGCCTGCCGGGTTCGACACCGCTGAAAGGTACTCAATGAACTGACCGTACTTCTCGGGGTTTACCAGGTCTTCGGGACGCAATAACCTGAAAATGAGGTAGAGAAAGATACCGAAGCAGAGGGTCAGGTAAAAGATGATATCTTTGGTTCGTCTGGCAGGAAAAAGGTATACCAGGATAATAATGATTACCACAGCAATTGCCGAGGCGGTAAATGAGGTCGCGGGTATTGCCGCCAGGAGCAATGGCCAGTAGAGAATACCGGAATCAAAAACGACCCCGAACGCAGCAAATATAGGAATTGAGAATAACAGTACCATCCATGAGGTATTGAAGAAAGTGGTAATCAACCGCATGTTGAAGAGCTCATCAATACCGGCTGGTGAGGCCACCATCAGCTCATTGTCTTTCGACAGGTAGAGGGTCGAGACACTGGTGATCATCGAGGAGAAGATGAGCATGGCAAAAATGGTGATCCAGGCCATTTGAAAGATTTTCATACTGAGGATAATTCCCAGCTCGTTTTGGGCATGGAAATAGGCCACCGTTCTCCAGGTAACCAGGTAGAGTACCACGCAGATTGCCAGGCCAAGCAGGGAAATCAGGCTGGTCTTCAGATTAAAAACTGAGCCACTGAACAGTTTGTTTTTCAGTATTCGGGTGTAGGGGAAAAAGAGCCGGGGGATCATAGGGTACGGTTTAGCACATTATCATTTTGGTTGTTTCTCAGCGCGGCAATGACCTCCTGGAGTTCAAACGCTCCGGTCAGTTGCAGAAAAAGATCCTCTAAATTCTCTGAAGCATGCTTTTGCTCCTGCTTCAGCTCACTTACGGTCCCCGATGCGACAATAGAGCCATGGGCGATAATTGAGATTCGATCGCACAATTCTTCAGCAATCTCCATTGAGTGGGTTGAAAGGAACACTGTCTTACCTTCAGAGGCTTTGGATTTAAAAAGTTCCTTGACGATTCTGGCACTTTTGGGGTCAAGACCTACCATTGGCTCATCAACAACGATAAGCGGTTGCTCCAGCATAAAAATTGAAGTCATGATCAGCTTCTGCCGCATGCCATGCGAGTAACTCTCAATCAGGTTGTCCTGCCATTCCTCAATATCAAAATAGTTGAGATACTCCTGTGATCGGCCCAGAAAATCCGTCCCGTTTGCCGATTGTGGGTAAAGGCTGGCAATAAAGCTTAAGTACTCCGAGCCGGTAAGCTTTTCATAAAGGTAGGGTCGATCAGGGATATACCCGGTCAACTCGCGGCAGCGTGAGGGATCTTTGCTCATGGGATGACCGTGAATACTTAAATCTCCTGCTGTGGGCTGGAGCAGACCAGCGATCATCTTTATAGTGGTGGTTTTTCCCGCTCCGTTGGGACCGAGAAAACCAAATATCTCACCCTGTCCGACCTCTATATCTATCTGGTTGACTGCGGTAAATTTATCAAAGGTTTTAGAGAGTTTCTCTAATTTGAGAATCGATGGTTTCATAGATCTGATTATTACCTTTACTGTTTATTCGGCAGTGGCTCAATTTTCAACGAACCGAGCAGGCTGCCGATAAGTGCTTGTTCCTGGAGTCCGCCCCCGGTAAAGCGCAGATGCGAAAGGTCTGCGGGGAACTGGTTGGTGGTCGTATCGAGGCTCACCCACTGACCCGCGAGATAGACTTCATTCCAGGCGTGATAATAAAATGCTTCTTTATGATACACAACGCCTACGGCAATCTGGGTGGGAACGCCAGCGGCACGAGACAGGGCGGCAAATAAAGAGGCGTGTTCGTTGCAATCTCCCCGCAGGTTGTTCAGGGTGGTAACAGCATCGGGTATGCCAATTACCGGTCTTTTCTCGAGTGCGTTATGGACCCAGTCGGCAAGCATTTTTACTTTCTCCAGAGATGTGGTTGCACCGCTCGTCAACTCCGTGCTTTTCGCGATGATATTCTCGGCATCAGCTTGAATATAAGGGGTTGCTGCAAGGTATTTTTCGAAACCGAGAGGAACCTGCTCATCGGTTGATGTCTCAGGAATCGTCTCAAGGGTTACTATCAATAACCCGTCAGTAAACTGCTGGCGCCCATGGTTGAGTATAAACTGGTGGTCATCAGGCAAGCTCAGTCTATAGTGAGCGACGGTGGTCGAACCAAGGTCAATCATCTCTCCAACAATCTGGACTGCCACAGAACTCAGTAACTCTGTTGATTCGGAATCAATCTGTTTGGCTTTGAATTCAGGTTCTTTGAGGAAGACAAAGCCAGCCGGAGATTCTTCTTTTACAACATTGCCCTCATCGTCGAGCCAGGAACTGACCCGGGCGCCGGAAAAATTTTCATTAAATCGGTGCAGGTTAAAAATTCGCCCATGTATCAATACCTGTTCTTTACCTCGATATTCCAGGATAGATTCTTTCGCGGTGAGAGAAATTGGGTCAAACCAGGGTATACGTCTTTTCTCACCAGACTCGATGCCCTGGATCAGGAGGTAGGCACGACGAGTGGTTGCCAGGAGTGGCGGCTTTGCAAGAACCATCGAGTCTTGAATGGTAGAACTGCCGGTTTCAAGCGTATAAGAGACTGTGTTTCCATCTACCTGCCCTGCGGCTGCCATTCGGTAGAAGGGCGATGAAAACGTGAAAGTGAATGTTTGTAGCCGATTACCGCTATCAAGGGTGGCTTCCATATCGAGATCAATGACATGGGTCTGGGCTGAGATATTCAGCTGCATATGCGCCTTCTGGCGCAGTACAATCTGCTCTCCCTCAGGCAGAAACTGGTTTTCGACGTAACCAATTTTATTATCCTTGAAATAGATTCCTTGAAAGACGGTGCGTTCTGCACGTTCAAGAGCGGCAGCCTCTCTGGTGTCGATGGTCTCGATAAAATAATCTCGCCCCAGAAGCATACTGAACAGGGTCATCCAAAGTATGAAAAGGCCAATCTTGATCAGTGGAAATCCGGGTCGGTCATGTCGTTCAGTCATTGTTCTTGAGACTCGAATGTTTCGGTGGCCAGCTTACAACGCAATTTCTACCACTTTCCTTGGCAGTGTAGAGTGCCTTGTCAGCACGATCTGCAAGGGTTTCAAGGGTATCGTTTTCCTGATATTTACTGATGCCAATAGATATCGTAATAGGAACATTAACCGACATTCCTTCACCTGCCGCAATTTTCTCTCTGATTCGTTCGGCGAAAATGGCAGCCGCTTCCGGCTGTTCTGTTCTGAATAGAATCAGAAACTCCTCGCCACCCCATCGTACGGGTATATCATAAGGACGACACTGGCGTTTGAGTAGGGTCGCAACATCTTTTAATACAATGTCACCAGTATTGTGACCATGCTGGTCATTGACTCGTTTAAAATGATCAAGATCCAGAAATAATAAAAAGAGCAATTCGTTACGCCTGCCACTTCGTTCGCATTCACTGCGAAAATTTTCGGTGAAGTACCGTCTGTTTTTCAGTCCGGTCAGAGAATCGAGAGAAGAGAGTTTACTTAACTGGTTAATGACTCCTTCAAGTTGTTTATCCTTCTCTAATCGGATAGTCCCGAGGACCCCAAAAACGATGCCAAAGATGATCGGATGGGCAATAAAAAACCACTGGATTGGTGATTGCAGCGCAGTGTTGACGGGGGCTGGCATACCGAGTTGACTGAGGTGATGAACTTCAATAAAGAGCGTAACAAACGGGATCGGGAGTCCCCAGCAGATTCCGAACCAGATATAAATGTTATCCCTGATCCGGTAGCTGAATCGGTTGCTGACGGCGCGAAAGAACTCCTTGATTATGTTTCGACGACCCATGTTTTACCTTCGGCTATGCGGAAAGTACGATCGTGGGTTTTATGGTTTCAATTCATATTCAAGCAGTTTCTTGCGGGCGTATGAAAGCTCATTTTCCAGATGAGCAATTCGTTTGAGATTCTCCTGGTTTTGCAGTTCAACTTCCCGGAAGCGGCTGGCAAGCTGTTTTGTGAGTGGTTTGATGATCGGCAGCTTGTCATTGAGCAGAGCTGCCTGAAACGCCTTATCATGGACCACAATCAAGCGGGATTCTTCTGCGGAGATAACGGTGGCATATCGTGGTTCATTGGTGAGAATTCCCATCTCGCCAAAAATCTCGCCACTTCCAAGGGTATTCAGTAATTGACGATTGCCTCCGGTGGCTTTATATATCTCTACCGAGCCGCTGATAATGAGATATACATGTTTACCTGAATCTCCTTCGGTCAGGATTGTCTCTCCCGCTTGGAAGGTTTTTGTGACAATTTTCTCAGTTTCGCTCATAGGGCACCTCCTGTAAGGGGCAGGTATTGTCTGGTTATTGTACCATAGTATCTGAGTGTTTTTAAGCATTCTTTGTAAGGTCAACATGTTAACGGTGTAAGTAATGGAGTCTGTGCTGCCGAGTACGATAAAAAATGTATAAAACCGAAAAAAAATTGATCCTCGCTTCAGCATCTCCACGCAGAAAGAGCATGCTGGAAAATCTGGGTATTCGTTTTTCTATCTGCTCAGCTGAGATCGATGAAGAGCCTCGTCCCGGTGAAATGCCGGAAAACCTTGTGGTCCGACTTGCCACTGAAAAGGTCCAGTCGGTGGCGCAGCGGTATCCTGAGAGCTGGGTTCTTGGAGCTGACACCATCGTCTGCATTAATGATGAGATTCTGGGCAAACCTACTGATCAGGATGAGGCTGTCGAGATGCTTATGAGACTATCGGGTACTACCCATGATGTATTCACCGGCTACTCTCTCTTGCACCGTGTTTATGCGATAGAACGGAGCGGGTATCGGCGCAGCGGAGTGAGCTTTGGAGCCTTTGACCTGGCCACTGCACAAGCATATGTTGCAACTGGTGAACCACTGGATAAAGCGGGTGCATATGGAATCCAGGGTCTGGGTAGTGGACTGGTCAGGGAGATTACCGGTTCTTACACCTCGATTGTCGGAATACCACTGGATTCAGTGATTTCACTGCTGACTGAATATGGAGTCATATCTTCTGTAATCGCTGGATAATACGGTAGATACATAAATTTTTCTCCCATGGTGTAGGCTTTTCCATAACCAGTTGTTGGATCGTGTTCTGTATTTTAACCATCTGTATTTCTTGACTTTTAGAGCATCAGCATGGTATTGAAAAGGATGCGGTCATGTGTTTATGGCAAAGTATCCCGGGTTGTTTATTCCTTCCTTTGAGCAAGATCAGCCGGATACGGTCATACCTATCAGAAAATCAAGGCAAGAATGTCGAGAGCGAAACACTTTGAGAAAGCATTGGAGGCCCTGCGGCTTCTTAATCAAGCGGTAACCACTTCCCGGTTGTATCCTGCGGTTTCACCCCAGGTTACCAATGCCGTAGAAAAGGCGTTCAAGTCTGCCCAGGAGCTTGGTGCTGAGTATGGTGACCTGGCATTCGGTCGGGTAGACGGAAAGCCTCATCTCTGGGGAGAAGAACCTGCAAGCGAAGAGAAACAGGCGCTTTTTGAATTGGTTATCTATCGGCATCTCGACCTGCTTGGAGTAGATCATTTCACGTTGAAGCCTGATTTTGACCGGATCCTCTTTAAAAAAATCTTAATTGTCTTTGTTTCCAGAAAGGAAAAGATAAACAGGGAAGGTGGCGGCCGTCAATTCATTACCAATCTCGAACTGCAGGACTATTTTCCTGAAACGTATGAACCTCCGACTGAACCGAGTAAGACTCGACCAGCAGTAGTACCCTCGTCGGCTGAGAAACCGGTCGATCCGGCAGGCAAGCTGGTAGATTTCCTTTCCACAGACCAACCCGGGGAACAGCCTCCAGATGAGATTGTCAGTAAATTAGCCGAGGATCAATTCGCCATAGAGACGCTCGTTTCAGGTATCAAACGCCTGACCACGAGATTTACGAATGAAAAGAATGAACGGACAGGAAGCTCACTGGTTCTTTCATCCTCCTATACTCGATTTGTCAATGGGTTTGGTGACTATCTCGCCTCGGATAAACACGAACCGCTAACCAATAGTGCACTACAGACCATTTTCCCCAAAGCAGATGCCTTCACGTTGTGCCTGTTGCTCGTTCAGCGGTATGGCAGTGGATTCGGTACGACCCTTTTCAAGGGATTGTGCGATGGGTGTCCGGTAGAGCTTTTTGGCGATACGATCAAACTATTCAGGGAATTTGCAGCAGCATTCAAAGCGGACGGAAAAGAAAACCAGCCTCAGGCGAAGCTTATATCTAACACCCTGACCACATTGCTTAAGACCAAAGCGGGTAAGCAGATCGTCGGGAGGGAGCGTGCCCAGGCTTTGCTGGAGACTTCTGAAGAGGATCGCAAGAGTAAGCGACTGCAGGCAGGTGTCAAAGCCCTGCTGGAAGGTGATACCAGCAGCTTGAGAAGTGAAGAGATTGTCTTTAAATTACCTTCTACCATCGAGGAACTAATCCAGGAAGGAGATCAGGCCAATGCCCTTCGAATTATAGAACGGGCTTCGGCCGAGATGCTCGGCGGGGACGATGAGCTTCGGAGCCGGCTGATCCAATCACTGATCTTGATCGGTGAAAATTTGTTGCGGTTGAAGCATTGGTTATTGCTCGATAAACTCAGTGGTGCGTTGATATCTTGGGTTCGAGAGTCTGATGAAGGCGACTTTGTCTATGAGAAGAGTGCTTCGCTTCTGCAGGAAATGATGAAGCACGCCTGGCAAAATAACGACTATCAGCGCGGAGACCAGATTCTTTCAGTATTTCACAAGATCAGGACGACTCAATTACCAAAATCACCCCCGGTTGTTGCCTTAATCGGCAGAATACAGGACCGTTCATCTGATCAGACCCAGCTTGAGTCTTTATTGGCTACCTACCTGAAGGGTGAAGGAAAGGGAAAATCCGGTGAGCGGCTCAGTATGCTCGGTAGGCCTGCCGGTAATTTTCTCATAGACAGGTTGGTTGAAAATGAAGAGTCAGAAGAGCGGATGAAAATCATCGATCTGCTGGTAAAGATGGGTCCGGTGGTCTCACCCGTTCTTCTCCAAAGGCTGCAGGAATCGATGCCCTGGTACGGCACCCGCAACCTGATAAAATTAATTACCGGGCTGGTTGAGCCGAAGCACATTGATGCAGTCATGCCATTTTTGAAACACCAGGACCTCAGGGTCCAACGTGAGGCATTTATCTGCATTCATACCATCGGGAAAGCACAGCGAAGGGAAGTAATGCTCAGGTGTTTGGACGAAGTGAGCGAAACGTTATTGCCACAGATGTTAAAAGCGCTGCAACCGTTCAATGATGCTGAAGTTGCGGAACGGGTTGGAGCGTTGTTGGTACGGCAGGAGCAATTAGCGGATCGGGTACGCGAAGATCTGGTAACACAGGTGTTGATATTGTTGCAACGCAGTGAATCTGCTAGTGCACGCGAAGCGTTAAAGACTTTTCTCGAGCATAAAAACCGTCCGGCCAATGCGATATTTGGTGAACATGTCTGGCAAAAAGTTACTCATATTTTGGGACAATTTCAGGATACGGAACCAGAAATCGAGGGTGGTATTGAGTTGGTAGTAAACCCCGAAGCAGCATTATCGCCCATCGCTCCTGACCCAGTCACCCCCAAAGCAATCACACCTGAGCCGGTCGCCCCAAAAGTTGTCACACCGCCTAAGAAAGAGGAGAAAAAGCAAGACTATTCCCGTTTACCGGGGTCATCAACGGTTATTGAACTGCTGGATAAGGGCGAATTAGAGCTGGCTAAAGAGCAGATCATGGCAATTATTGCCCGAGCCGCCAGACAACGGCAATTTCCCATTGCAGAGATGTACCGGGAGTGGTTGATGGACATCGATTCCATGGCGCTCTCCCAGATCATCAGAGCCGCAGAGATTATTGAGGAAGAGAAGGTTGCCTCTATTGACTCCTATGATGCCGAGACCTGGTCAGAATTATATGATGAATTAAGTACCGAGGAGTTTGCCACACTCTATCACTCAATGCTGCGAAAAACCTACAAAAATGAAGAACTCATTGTGAAACAGGGTTCTATGCAGTCGAGGCTCTATTTCATTTCAAGCGGTAAGGTCAAACTCTTCTATGAGGATGAGAATGGGGGTAATGTACTGGTCAAAATCGTCAATGCCGGTGAAATTATTGGGGCCGAGACGATGTTCGATGCCTCCGTCTGGACGGTCAGTGCCGGTTGTATCTCTCAGGCAGAAATCATGATGCTTGATCTGAAAATGTTGACCAAATGGCGTGAGGATATGCCGTCACTGGAGTCAAAGCTCAGTGTTTTCTGCATGTCGCGTCAGTCCCTTGAACAATTTTTCAAACAAACGGGAAAAGATCGACGGGCCTCAAAACGTCACAAAGTAAGTGGCCGAGTCAATAATGTACTTCTGAGCAGTGAAGGCGAAGAGACTGGCATTACCTCCCGGGGTGATTTATTTGATATTTCGCTTGGGGGCGTTTCCTTCTATTTACGCATCTCCCAAAAAAGTAATGCACGACTGCTGCTTGGTAGAAATACCAAAATTGTTATTGCCACCGAGGGTGGCGTAACCAAGCAAACTGCCATTAGAGGTCGAATCATTGCAGTCAGAGGGCATCAGATCATGGAGAACGAATATTCAGTCCACGTGAAGTTTGACCAGGATCTTGAGGCCTCTGAACTAAAATCAATCATCAAGGCCTGTTCTAACTCGAAATAATCGAATAATATGTTCGTCGCAGAAGGGCGGATCACGCTTTTGAACTGATTTCTCACCCAGGTGAATTTTATGACTGATTACGCAGAAAGGGTTTTCAACTATTACCAGAACCATCTGCAAAACGGTTTACTGGAAAAAACGATTTACACCGCAGATTGTCCATTCTGTCCCGATAAAAGTCTGGATGGCACCAAGCGGTTGGTAGTCTTTATCAATCCGGAGGGTTTTTTTCATGGCTATTTCAGGTGCTTGAACCGCTGCGTTCCCGGTGGTTTTCCACTCTGGTTTGCGAGCCTGTTAAAAGTCGAGCGGGAGACCGTGCCAGGTTATGATTCGGAGCGTGAACCGCTGCTTCAACAGAATGGCTTTTCAGGAGATTCGATTAATAAAGAGATAAAGAACTACCACGACTCCATGACCGATGCGATTATCCAGCGCTTCAGTGAAGCGGGTATTGGTGGTGGTGTCCTGAAGGAGATGTCGATCGGATTTAATGGGCGATACATCGTGTACCCCTATTTTCAGGTCGATGGCAATTGTTACTCGGCCCGATGTGTCTTTCCTGATCGACCTGAAGATTCATTCTGGCATGGTAATGAAGCAGTCGTCAAGGACGAGTATCAGATTTTCAATGTCCAGGACATTGCCCGGTGTGAAAATGGAACCCTGGCAATCTGTGAAGGAGAAGACAATCTGCTGACATTGAAACAGCTTGGTTTGCCAGGAGTTGCAGTACCTGACAGTCACGTGTTTGAAACGATTGATCCGGAAATTTTCAGTCATCTCAAAACGATCTTCATCTCGGCTTCAAATAATGGCGAATCAGAGGTGCGGGCCCGCGCACTTGCCTCAAGGATCGGTTATAAAGTACGTTTGCTGCGCTGGTCTTCAGGTCAGGACCGAAATTACAACCTGTGGCAACTTGCCAAAGACAAAGGCAAAGAGTTTAGCGTCGCCGTGACCGGTATGGCACGTGATTCAAAAGCATTTTCGCCATTCAGTTCACCACGTTTTGAACATGACCAATATTTCAGCAGATTGAAAAAGCAGTCGAGCACGGCGTACGCCGATCTCTTTTCCGGTTTCACGGCACTCGACAACGCTATTGAGGGAGTGCATGGCATCAATGTTTTCGGTGGGGCACCAAAGGTCGGCAAGTCCTGCTTCATGATCCAGATCGGTACTGAGATGGCGCTCCGGTCCATTCCGGTAATTTATTATGACTTTGAAAATGGTAAGCAGAAAATCTATCAGCGAACCATGGTTCGGCTCTCAAGTGTCACATCCAACAGGATTCTTGGCGAGGAACTTAGTCTTGAGGAACAGCAACGATATGATACTGCCACCAAAAAATTTAAAAAAATGTTGAATTGGTTCCGGGTTGTTAATGATCGCAGAGTAACACCTGAAATCATGCGCAGACACATCGATTTCATCCGGCATGAAACCGGTAGTGATTACACCGTCGTCATTATCGATAGTCTGCATAAACTGCCCTTCAAGGACTTTAGTGAACGAAGAACCGGTATCGATGCCTGGCTCAGACAACTGGAATCGATCCGGGATGAGATGCAGGTGTCTTTTCTGGTCATTTCCGAACTCTCCCGCGGTGAAAAAGGTTCCTATCGGGAAACGCCGCACATGGGGGTTTTTAAAGGGTCGGGAGATATAGAATACAGCGCTGACAATGCATTAGTCATGTTCCCCAACTGGGACCAGCAAACGGTAGCTGAAGGGGATCAGCGGACCTCAAACCTCTGGTTGGTAGCAAGCCGGGAGCATAGTCCCGGGTTGGTGGCAACCTATCAACTCAATTATCCTTACTGGGGGTTTCGTGAACTCCTGAAGAAGTCTTGAAGCTTAGGCTTGAGAAAAATTCTTGTACCAACTGGCAAGTGAAGGCAGGGCCTGTTCGGCTCGAAGCTTGCCGCGCAATTTCTTGGGTACTTTCTTCTGCCATGGTGGGAACAGACCAAAATTGATGTTTGATGGCTGAAATTGTTTTGATTCCGTTTGGGTCAGGTGGGCAACCAGTGCACCCATTGCGGTATCGGCAGGTGGGGGAACTGGACCTGACCCGGTAAGCGCATGCGCAACATTGAGCCCGGCCAAAAGCCCCATCGCCGCTGATTCCACATACCCCTCAACACCACTGAGCTGACCTGAAATATAAATATCAGGACGAACTTTTAACTGCAGGGTAGGGGTGAGTATCTGGGGAGCGCAGATAAAGGTATTCCGGTGAATGGAACCGAGGCGGGCAAATTCACATCCTTCCAGTCCCGGGATTTGCCTGAATATTCGCTTCTGTTCCGGATAGGTAAGTTTCGTTTGAAAACCAACCATATTGTAAAGCGTACCGTGCTGATTTTCTTTGCGAAGCTGGACCACCGCATAGGGTGTCTCGCCTGTGGCCGGGTTCTCCAGGCCAACAGGTTTCATCGGGCCGAACCGAAGGGTGTCGTCTCCCCTGCTTCTGATTACTTCGATGGGCAGACAGCCCTCAAAATATTTCTCGTTTTCAAATGAGTGCAGAGGCGTGTATTCGGCACGGGCCAGCTCATCTATGAAATTCTGGTATTGAGAACGATCCATTGGACAATTCAGGTAATCACCAGGACCATCATCGTATCGTGACTTCTGATAAACAATGGTGCTATCAAGCGAATCAGCATAAATGATCGGAGCGATTGCATCGTAGAAAAAGAGCCGGTCTGCACCGGTAATTTCCGCCAGTGAGTCTGCCAGCGCGTCGGAAGTTAATGGACCGGTCGCAAGGATGATGGGTGCCTCTGAAGGTGGTGGCAGCTGGCTTATTTCCTCCTTAAATACGGTGATCAACGGATGATTTGTAATTTTTTTAGTAATTTCGGAGGCAAATTGATCACGATCAACGGCAAGTGCCTTGCCGGCCGGAACAGAACACTGGTCTGCAGTCTGGATGATCAGTGATGCCATATGTCGCATTTCATCTTTTAAGAGCCCAACTGCCGAAAAAGAATCATTTGATCTGAAAGAGTTCGAACAGACAAGTTCTGCCATCTCGGCAGACTTGTGGGCCGGACTGAACCGCATTGGTTTCATTTCATAGAGAGAAATGTTGATGCCTCTGGTGGCAAGTTGCCAGGCTGCTTCACATCCTGCCAATCCACCACCGATAATTGTTACTGTTTGGTTGGTTGAATCCATAAAAGCGTTTCTTTCGGAAAATCAGGGATAAATAATTTGTACCGGTACCCGCTGGCGCCCCCACTGGAGTGCTTCGTTATGCGAATCATAGTAGATATCGATACGGTTGGGACCCTTGATCGCACTTCCTCTGTCTTGTACTTCCCCCCATCCATAGCCTGGTACATGCATTCTCGTACCGAAAGGGTAGTACGTAGTGTCAGCGGCAATGGTACCATCAGCTGGCAGCAGTAACCAGGGAAAGAAGATAATTCGGACCGGGATCATCCAGGGTCTTATTAAACTGTCGGTGGAAAAGAGACCGGGTTGTGGTTCACGTGGACTGGTGCCACTGGCGGTAAGGCCGCTATAGGACTGTCCCTCCTGGGGGCCTGAGCTGACATAACGATTCCAAAAGTCAAGTTTGAGATATGTCCAACTCCCCCGTTCCCAGCTGCAACAGGATGCGCAGCCGCAATAGGCTGTCACTTCCATGGTTTTGCCAACCGGTTTCGATGCGCAGCCCGAAAGCACGCCAATACATATCCCGCAGAGAAAAAGATAGCTCAATTTGGCGAGGTACTTCATTTCATTAAGTCCGGTGAAACCATTTTTTAATATCTGTGGTACTAAATGTTTTCAATACCGGCCTGCCATGGGGACAATGAGAAAAGAGATCTGCACGAGCCATGCGCTCCAGGAGGCCTTCTATTTCCGGATTGGTCAGCTGATCACCGGATTTTATCGCGGCCTTGCAGGCCATTGTAGCGATAATGTCGTCGATAATCGAATCACGTTTTCTGCCTTTTTCACTACCGAAACGATCGATCACATCCAGCAGGAGTTCTTGCGGGTCATGGTTTGCGGCCAGGGCGGGAATGCCGGCAATAATCCAGGTATTGCCACCAAAATCTCGAAGCGAAAACCCCATTTTCTCAATTTCCTCGCGATGACGCTCAATGATTTCGGTCTGGGTAATGGTTAATTCAATGGTTATCGGAAAAAGCAATGTCTGGCAAGACACCTTCCCTCCTTGATATTGAATCCTGAATTCCTCGAATAATAAGCGTTCATGGGCGGCGTGCTGATCGATGATCACCATGTTGTCACCATTTCTGCACAGAATATAAAGATCTTTAAAGGTTCCGATTACTAATAAATCATTAACCCGTATGAGCTGCTCTTGTGGGTTTGGAGGCAGAGTGATTTCATCTTTATGTCGCTCGACCGGCTCAGGACGGCTCTGATATCTTTTTCTTTGCTGGTCGATTTGGTTGGTCGATGTTGCGGGTTCGTTCCGTTCAAAGGGCAAACGCTCAGGTTCTACAGGGCCAGTGGTCTGGTATGAGTGGGAATAGTTGTTGCCGGGGGCTGGCTCAAGAACGGGTGGTGGTTCTTCGGTGTGGTTGGCTGGAAGTACATTCTGTTTCGAGAACACCTCATAGCGCAAATGTTGTTGCTGGTTGAGCATTGCTTCGCGCACACACTCACTGAGGACCTGGTGTACCAGCTGGGAGTCTCTGAAACGGATTTCATGTTTTGCCGGATGCACATTGATATCAACCAGGGAAGGATCGATGTTCAGGAAGATGACACCGGCCGGATTTTTGCCCTTGAGAATAAAGGACCTCAAGCCTTCATGAACTGCGTGGCTGACCATGCGATCCTTCACGGCTCGGCCATTGACAAAGAGCCTGAGTCGTGCAGCCACCGGGATGGCTGCTTCGGGCGGCACGATAAGCCCTGATATCTCGATCCCATGATCTGGGGTGCGAGTCGGTGTGATATCAATGAATGAGCCGTGGTAATTAATAAGTTGTGAGAGCCGCTCCTCACGTGTCATGGGTGCTTCAACCCGGATTACCTCTCGATTATCTATCCGGAGCAGAAAGGAGATTTCCGGGCGGGCGAGCGCATAATTCCGGACGACCTCTTCAATGTGGCTCAGCTCTGTTCGCTTGGTACGCAGGAACTTTTTGCGGGCGGGTGTATTGCCAAATAGATTGTGTACCTCCATGGTCGTGCCGATTGGGGCTCCACACGTTTCAACTTTTTTCACGATACCAAAATTACATACAACTTCGGTACCGAGACTGGCGTCCGCCTGCCTGGATTTAATACTCATACGTGAAACGGAACTAATTGAGGGTATTGCCTCACCTCGAAAGCCAAGTGAGGTGATCGCATGCAGGTCATCATTTTCGGCAATTTTTGATGTACCGTGACGTTCAAGGCAGAGCAGAATGTCATCTTCATCCATACCTTCGCCGTTATCAACCACCCTGATCGTCCGCGTTCCTCCACCCTCAATCTCAATTTCGATACGAGTGGCTGTCGCATCAAGGCTGTTTTCCAGGAGTTCCTTGACCACCGAAGCGGGGCGTTCAACCACTTCTCCGGCGGCTATCTGGTTGGCAAGTTGTTCGGGGAGGATTCTGATTTTGGGCATCGGATGTCGTTTCTCAGGCAAAAGTGATCGTGAGCAGCCCTGACACTATAGATATTCATCCTGCAGCATTCAAGTGCTATCTGCAGTTGCCGAGTCTGAGCGATACCAAGGAGCGCTTGTTTCGTGCTATGAGAAGATTCCTGATGAATCGATGGGATCTTGTCTGGCTTTTAGAAGACACTCCGGATATACTGTCAGCAGTCGAGAATAAATTGAAATAACAATAAATTAAATCCGATTGATTCGATATCTCAAATCGTGGCAACAGGTCCGAAACGAAAAACAAAAACTCAGAAGCGGCCAAGAAAAAAACCTCTGGATGAAAAGCACATTATTGGCTTTTTATTTGTGACTTGTCTCTTGCTTACTGCTTTTCTCGCTGGAACGCTGTTCTTTTTTGAATGGCTCAATATCCCCGATCTGCGTAATGTCTCACACTATAATCCTCCCCAGGCAACCCTGATTTACGATCGGCATAGTCGTATAGTTGGCAAAATTTATAAAGAAAACAGGACAGTGGTCACGCTTGACCAGATGCACCCATTACTGCCAAAAGCGTTTGTTGCTGCAGAAGATGGCAGGTTTTTTGAACATCCGGGGCTGGATTCTTTTTCAGTGTTGCGAGCGGTAATCAATAATTTCAAATCCGGCAGTAAACGCCAGGGTGGATCAACGATTACCCAGCAGGTAGCCAAGGGTTTATTACTCACTCCAGAGAAAACCTACCTGCGAAAGCTGAAGGAAGCCATTCTGGCATGGCGCATTGACAGCATGTTGAGCAAAGAGGAAATCATCTTCATTTACCTCAACCATATTTATCTGGGTGAAGGAACCTACGGCGTGGAAGCAGCGTCCCAATTCTATTTTGATAAGCATTCTGAAGATTTATCGCTTGGTGAGGCGGCGCTTCTTGCTGGTTTACCTCAGGCCCCAAGCCGCTATTCTCCCCTTGATCATTGGGATCGGGCACGTGCTCGCCAGCGTTATGTGCTCAATAGAATGGCAGCAGATGGCTATATCACCACAAAGCAGGCAAAACAGGCATATGAAAAGAAGGTTCGTCTGACCGGGAATTTGCCGAGTAAAGCGCATCAGAACGGTTATTATATTGAGGAGGTGAGGAAACGGGTCGGACTCATGGTTCCCGTGCGGCTTGACACGGCAGGTCTGAAAATATACACCAACCTGGATCAGCGCATTCAGACCGCTGCCCAAAAGGCGGTGGTGAAGGCGATTACAGATCTCTCATCGCGCTCCGGAAAAGCAAAAAAAACAGGAAAGAAACCCCAGGCAGCATTTGTCTGCATCGAAGGGTGCAGTGGGAAAGTTCGAGCACTCAGTGGTGGGAGCAATTATAAAGTAACACCGTTTAACCGAGCAACTCAAGCGAAACGGCCTGCAGGCTCAGTATTTAAGCCATTGGTTTATACAACTGCGTTTGAAAAGGGATATCGCCCTGATTCAACTATTCTGGACACGCCGTTCTCAATAGCGGGCAGGGATGGAGAGGTCTGGGCTCCTAAAAATTTTTCCGGGAGGTATCACGGCACCACTACCTTGGCACAATCCTTGATTCACTCCTACAACATACCGGCAGTGAAGTTGATGCAGCAAATCGGCATCACTCCAGTGGTAAATATGGCGAGGGATCTCGAGATAAATGCCGAGTTCCCTCCCGATCTCTCGCTTGCCTTAGGTGCTGTTGATCTGTCTCTTCTTGAGATCAGTAATGCGTATCAACCGTTTATCTGTAATGGTGTATTCCATCCCAACACATTGATCAGTCGTATTGTTTCAGCACGAGGGGAGACAATCTACCGGGCAAAAGAGCAGAAAAAACGGGTTATGAGTGTGCAGACGGCCGACCAGCTCAATCGTTTACTGAGCAGAGTGGTGAGGGAGGGGACAGGGCGGCGGATTAAGGGGCTTGATTATCGTAAAACCGGCGGCAAAACCGGTACCTCGGATAATAATCGCGATGCCTGGTTCATCGGTTTTCATGGGAGTTATATCGGAGGAGTCTGGATTGGTTATGATAAGAACCAGAGTCTGGGCAAACATGAAAACGGCGGTAGAACCGCCGCCCCGATCTGGGCCTCATTCATGAAGCAGATTGCGCAATAAGGGTTCGAGGAAACAAGTTTCCTTCCCCGAACCGTGAAATGTTTCACTTAACTGAAAATACCTTTCAGGGTGAAGAAGAATAACATGGCCATCACTGCCCCGGCAGGCAGGGTTACCAACCATGAAACAATGATCTTGAAAACGACTCGAAGATCAAGAGCACCAATTCCCCGGGCCAGACCGACACCAAGTACCGAGCCAACCAGTATATGAGTGGTTGATACCGGAAGCCCGGTTCTACTGGCAAGCACAACGGTGGTTGCCGCTGCAAGCTCAGCGCAGAATCCGCGGGATGGGGTGAGCTCGGTAATCTTCCTGCCCACCGTCAACATAACCCGGTAGCCAAGTGTTATCAGACCAAGTACAATACCCCCACCACCGAGCAGAAGGATCCAGATCGGCAGCTCTGATTTCTGCATAACCTCACCACCTGAGCTTACAATCGAGACGACTGCTGCAAGGGGACCAATTCCATTGGCGACATCATTGGAGCCATGCGCAAAGGCCATGGCGCAGGCGGTGAAAAGCATCATGGGGGCGAACACCTTTTCTACACTGGCGTAATGAAAGTCACGATCGGCAACCGGATCAACCTTGATTCTACTGATAAAATACCAACCAACAGCAGCGGTAAACAATCCGAAACAGACCGCGACGCCAAAGGACTGGGGAATACTCAGGTCGATCTTGAGGTGTTTGAGACCTTTGAACATGGTGACAAGGGAAATAATGAAACCAACCAGGAATACGTAAAAAGGGCCGTATTTTTTAGCATTCTGCAAGGGATTACTGGTGTCAAAGATTAACTTGCGGGTACTGATTACCAGCAGAAATGCAATGGTCCCTCCGACAGCTGGACTGATTACCCAGCTTGCCACGACACTGCCCACCTTGTTCCATTTCACTGCCTCGGGGCTGATACCGACGATAGCAAAGCCGATCAAAGCACCAATAATGGAATGAGTGGTGGAGACAGGCCACCCCTTCCAGCTGGCGATCATCAACCAGAATGCCGCGGCCAGGAGTGCGGCAAGCATACCATAAACCAGGATTTCGGGATTGTTGACAATTCCAGATGGATCGATGATTCCCTTGCGGATAGTCTTGGTGACGTGCCCACCTGCCAGAACGGCGCCGGCAAACTCAAACACAATTGCGATGCAGATTGCCTGTCGAACAGTAATGGCACCCGCACCCACAGAAGTTCCCATGGCATTGGCAAGGTCGTTTGCCCCAATTCCCCAGGTCATGTAAAGACCGAATATGACAGCCAATACCACGAAGACGGTGCCATATGCGACGATGATATCCATAATCATATCCCCTTATTTAGATAAAAAGAGCAGCAGTCTGTCTGCAACGTTTTCAGCTTGATCTGAGATACTGCCAAGCTGGTCGATAAGTGAATACCAGAACATCACTGAAACCGGATCTAGGCTTCCCTCGATCTCAAATAAGGTTCTTCGGGTACGATGCATGATACCGTCAATATTATGTTCCTTTCTTCTGACGCCAGCGATCATTTCTTCTACTTTTTTCTGCTCTCTTCCCCTGAAACCGAGTTGCAGGAGCTCATCGAGCTGCTCAACCATCGATTTAGCCGATCCGAGGATTTCCATAGTACCTTCAAGTAACTCATCCAGTACCGCCTTTAGTTCCTTGGGTACCGTCATGTCTCGATAGCACAGAATTTTTGCTATCTCCTCGGCACGATCGGCAAGTTGATCCTGATCGCTAATTAGTTTGAGCAGATCTTCACGATCCACTGGTAAGAGCAGCGTGTTGGGCATGCTCCGCCGGAATTCGTGCTTGATATCATCCGCCTTCGTTTCAAACTTGATGATTTCGTCCGCGATAGACCCGATCTGGTCTTGGTCTTTTCGATAGAGTGCATCAAAGAGCGAGGGAAGCAAACAGCTACAGGCGAATACAACCCTCATATGTTCCTGAAGTGGTTTAAAGGGAGAGGTCCTGAACAACCCGGACAATGGAGTCGTAGATTTAATTTCCATAACAACAGGCTCCTGCCGCAGCTCTACAGATTGATCCGTCTTGAACTGGTCGGTTCTGAGGTTAATGTGCTGATTGAAATGTTAGAAAAATGTTAGAGGTTAGTTAGCAGAAAGAAGGGGGCAAAGACAAGAAGTATTTTCCATCGACAGTAAAATGTTTCACTTATTTTAACGCTGTCTGGTGATGCAATCAAAGGTAATACAGGATACCTGTTACCTAAGCATATGTTATGGCTATATGATATTGTGTTGGGACAACGAACCTACTTCATTTTATTGATTAGTTTAAGAAGTGGTTCATAAGTGGAAGTGAGAGGAACCATGGCTCCTTTTATTCGGATGAAATAAGCCGGGCCATGTTGGTGTGAACTGCAGATGATGTGGTGATTTTTAATTGAGCTGACGTTCTGCCAGACACTGCCAAAGGGGTCAAGCGGTGTGTGACCGGCGATGAATGGTGTAGATTTCACTGCTTTCAGAACCTTGCGCAGCGCCTTGATCTCGGACTTACCGTAGCCGGATAGGTTATGAGGGAGTTTCGGTCTGGTTCGGGTTACTTCCTTTGCCGTTTGGGGATGATCTGTAATATTGATCAATTGTTCACGGGTCGTCCCTACCCTAGGTGGGCCTGCATGGCAGGCAATAAATGAGTCGGAACGAATCATGTAGGGAATTCGTTGGTAAAAGGTCTGCATTGCTTCTACATACCCACTTCCCCTGGTTTTCTGTAGGAATTGTTTCATGATCAGACCCTGCAGGACGCCATTTTTGGCAAGATCGTCACTGAAACTGTCATGATTTCCTTTGAGGTAAAACACATTTGCAGGAAATTTGCGTTTGAGTAGAAAGATCAGATCCATGATCAGAGCTGAATACTCCATATCCTCCATCTCTCCAGCGACCTCTGAATGTACCGCGTCGCCGAGGATACAGAGGTGGACCCTGTTTTTCACGAGGGCTTTTAAAATGCAGTTCTCGGTGATGATTTTGAGCAAATTATTGACCTGGCCGTGCAAATCTCCAATAATGATCGGGATTTTGTCATCGGGTAATTCAACCAATCCCCCCGGTTCACCACGATGGTTTTGGGGACGATACGGTTCGTCTGCCAGAATCTCATTAACCTCAAGCAAAAGTGAAAGGGCGCTGCGTTGATTCAGTAACTCGATTTTTCCACCAAAGAGCGATCGTGCTTTTTTCATTGCAAGCATCCGATGGGTGGAGAGTTGTTCTCGGTTATCCTGATCATCCATGCGAATAATCTTAACGGAATATTCAGGTTCAAGTGGGGTGATAACCAGATCCCCTCGAATATTTGAGATTGAGAGGTGTCGTTTGGCGACGTGTTTTTTGAAATTAAATAAGGCGCTGTATGCTTTGTTAGCTCTGCCAATGACAACGGTCTCTCCCGGTTTGATTCGGGCAAAGGCGGTCATCGATTTCGAATTACAATTCTCAGGTGGTCGGATAATCCAGTTCTTATGCTGACGCAGGTATTTTTTTGATGCGCCTAAGGGAATTTCCGGAATCATGCGCAGGTGGGTGCGTCCGAAAATCAGGTCAAAGCTTTTACCATCATGGGATATCCTGGCAGCTTCGGCAATCTGCTGCAGCTCATCAGTAATAGTGAACCAAGGTATGGTCTCATTCATGGTGAAGATCTGCTGCCACCGTTTTAAAGAGGTAAGTGAGCGGTTCGCAGTGGTTTTAGATACCGCCCAGAGTGGTAGGGCAATATCACCTTTTTCACTAATCAGCAGAGGAGGTTCGGTGATCGATCGTCTGATGTAGATATGCATGCCTCCACGATATAGATAAAGTGCAAGTTTGGCGTAGGCATCAATCTGCCGGGAGACCATTTCAACACTCAGATTTGCATCGACCGGGAAATACCCGGTTTTCTGGCGTTCCTGACGCCACTTGTAGACCAGCTTCGGGTCAGGGAGTAGAAATTCGAAAATATAGCGATCAATCCAGTTTGATTCTAAAAAAGCCAAACCACGGGGAGGGAATCTGATGCGATTATACTCAATGGCAAGCTCTTCATCATTGGTGTCCAACCATTCCTGATCGAAAACGGTCAGGGCTTCAGAAAAACCCTTGTATGGTATCCCCAGGTGGATTTCTCGTGGCCGATAGATCAGATTTTGATTTTTCCACCATCTACGCTGGGTTAAATCAATATACCCCTCATTCGGCCACCCTTTAATCTGGTTGATGTAATAGGACTTACCCACCCCAGGCGGCCCGGTTACAATTAACTGGCGAAATTCCAGCCCAACCGGTAACTCTACCCCCCGAATATTTTGTGTTTCCCTGATCGGGATGAGAATTTTATGCAGCGGGTCTTTCATAATAATGATTGGGTATGTGATGTGAAATCAGCACGATATCTATAGTCTAACATGAACCGGTCTTGTTACACAAGATCAGCCACACATAGGGTAAACCATAACTGTTCATGCAGATCACACTTTATAAATCTTACAGAATTCATCCAAGGCTACGGATGCAAGATTCGTCTGGATGGGGTTTTGCGAACTATCGGGGGTAACGGTTATCATGCAATTTTGAGCGCTTAGCGCGATTTTGTATTTATTTTTTTAAAAAAAGGTGCTAGGTTGCTCGTTTAGTTAGAAGAATTCATCATGCAAGGACGCAGAGAATTATGGAAATCATTATAGGCTCGATGCCGCCACTTACTCCAAAATATCCTGAACGGGTTAATGGATCGGAGAACGGAAACGTAGAAGCAAAAATCCTCAATGTCAGAGAAACCAGGCGCGGTATTGCCGGACCTTCTGGGATGGAACGGCGCGGTACCAAATCACAGGATCCTCTTCGAGGTCGGGTCTTGACCATAATGGTGCCTGATGTTGAGAAACTTCCCAGAGACATTGAAACCGGGGAGTATAAAGTAACACTTCGATTCAACAGAAAGTAGACTGGTTCCATCAGAGCTTCTCAGCTCATCCATAGAAATGCAAAAAGCCGGATTATCCGAGTGGGGTAATCCGGCTTTTTTTATATCGGAAAGAATCCTGAAGATGAGTGATTTAGTATGGTGTCATCTGCCAGATTCCGCATGGGCAGGTGTCTGCACAAAAGCCACAACCAATACATTTTGAATCATCTGAAACATATTCAAACTCATCCAAGTCACTTCCCTGATATGCTTCTCTGGTAATTGCACCGGTGGGGCAAATGGTTTCACAGAGATGACAATCCCTACAGGTTGCACAAGAGAGACAGCGATCCGCCTGTTGTGATTCGGTGCTGCCAATAGCATCAGGATTGTAGTGCGTGATGGTGAGTGCCTGCTGGGGAATCAGCGGTTTGCTGAACGGTTTCCATTCCTGGCCGTTGATTTCTGCAATAATAAATTCAGCGGCAGTTTTTCCTGAACCCAGCGCGTCAGTTGCCAGGCCAGGTCGTTCCACATCGCCAACTGCGAGAATTTTAGCATCTGAAGTCTTATGGGATTCATCTGTCCGTATCCATTTGGCACCACCGACATCTGCGGTTTCTATTGAATCGGGCAGGAATGGCAGGGCAGGGACATCACCAATGGAGATGAATACGGTTTGCGCAGGGATCAGCTCACCGTTATCGGTCACTAATCCCTCATCGGTTACCTCTTTGGTCACGACTGGCCAGCGGAATTTGGCGCCAAGCCTTTCAGCCGCCTCTTTCTCCTTACCAAACGCGAGCGGTTTCTGGATATCTACCAGCGTAACATTCTGGGCACCCAACCGGTAAGCTTCGCAGGCAACATCACAACCGACGTTTCCTGCCCCGATTACCACAACATCCTTGCCGATATCCATCTGCTCCAGACCTTTTGCCTCTTTAAGAAAATCAAGGGCTGGGCGCACACGTTCGTGCCCGGGAAATGGTATTCTCCGAGGTTCATGGGTACCAACGGCAATAATTATATAGTCATAATCCTGTTGCAGAGAGGCGAACTTGTCTGAATCCATGTCATGGTTCAGATTGACCGTAATGTTGGAGAGGGAGGTGAAACGCTTTATTTCTTCATCCCAAATGGCTTGTGGCAGTCGTTCCCACGGAATAACCTGGGCCAGTTTACCGCCAAGCATCGAATCACGTTCAAAGATATGTGCCTCTACACCCTGCATCGCCAGTTGCCAGGCCGCATTCATGCCACCAGGACCACCGCCGATAATTGCCACTTTTTTACCGGTGGAGTCAGCCTGTTCCGGGGCGGGGAAGTTTGAAACCGCTCGACCGAGCACCTGCATTTCAATGGAGCCGTCGATGCCTACCCGTGTACAATTTTCCATACAGAGGTTTGGACACACCGCTCCGCATACTGAAGCCGGCAATGGGGTGTAACCGAGAATCATCTGGTACGCTTCTTCGATTTTTCCTTCCCTAATCAGACGAAGACGTTCAACGGTTGGGATATGAATCGGACAATAGTAGGTGCAGGGTGCCGCTGATTCACTGTTGGCCCACCATGGTTTTCGTCTTCTAAGCTCTCCAGTCACGATGGTGCCAATCTCAGAACGGTCAAGCCCGGGTGAGAGGTCGCGAAGTGGGTCTCCACCGCCAAACGCTTTGTTCCAGAAGTTGTTTCTGAATTCAGCCATCGGCATAGGACCGGAGAAGAGCAGGGCACGCTCCTGTGGAGAGACCGAATTTAAAACCTGCCATTCATCACGTTTGGTCAGTTCATCTAAAAGCTCGGTGCGACCGATCTTATCCAGGTAAGTGGGGATATTATCAATCAACCATTGCCATTGTTCATCGTCGGGCCTGTCAAGTTTTGCATTATTGCGGGAGTATGAATCATCTGTCTTGCCCCGGAAAAAGATCTGACCACCAACCATCCCAACACAGGGGCGGTAGCCCAGAATATTTTCAGGAGATTTGGGATCAACACCGCAGACCACGGCAATACCGCCGCAGTTAAATTCAGCAAAGGAATCACCCGTGGAGCCAAGAACCCAGAGTTCGGGCTTCTCGTAATCGGGATTCCATTTCGTCATGGTAAGCCCTCTGGCTCCGATGGATCCCTTTACATAGACCTTCCCGGCGGCCATGGCATTACAGGCACCGTTTGTCGCATCGCCGAGAACGGTGATTTCTGCACCGATATTGAGATAACCAACATCGTCAGAAACTGCTCCATTACAAGTAATGACGGTTCCGGGCATGCCCATTGAGCCAAGTCTCTGGCCGCATGGTCCGTTAATTTCAAGCTGCAACCCGTCTTCATGCTGGAGACGAATACCAATATTATGCTGACCGTAGGATTCGAGAACCAGTCGGGATGATTCAGCCGCTGCCTCACGAACCATCAGCTCATAATCCATCGAGCTGATACGCACGCCATTTTCATCAAGTCCTTTCACAACCTTTTTACTCACAGAAGAACTCCTTATAAAGAATCGTTGGATTCTGAATTACCTGTTACGCTGGTATGAATGATCAGCATACATATTTAATATTGAGTCGGTCCGCTGCATCCTTGTCATTGATTCCGATCGCATCTGACATACCGATGGGTAGGCTCTGCGAACGGCCCAGAGGAGCCATGATCTTTTTGACTTCAGTCTGGATAGACATGAACGATTCGGCAACCCTTTCGGCTACTTTGTCCGGGTCAAGCCTTCGATACAGTTTCGGGTTCTGACTGGTAATGCCTTTGGGGCAGATGCCGACGTTACAGACATTACAGCGATTCTGCTCGTTACCAAGGCAACCTGCGGTAGCCTGCATGATGTATTTGCCAATATGAACGGCACTGGCCCCCAGCATTACCAGGGCCATACCGTTCTGGGCTACATTGCCATTCTTACCAATGCCGCCGGCTGCGTATATCGGGATCTCGTTCTGCTTGCCCTGGGCAGCCAGGTCGAGGTAACACTCTCTGACATTCGAGGCAACCGGGTGTCCTGTTGCATCCATCGACACATTATAGGCCGCCCCTGTTCCGCCATCGATTCCATCGATCAGGAGTCCTCCTGCATAGGGGTTTCTCACCAGGTTGTTCAATACGGCTTTAGCCGAAGTAGATGCAGAAATTTTGGGGTACACCGGAACCTTGTGATCAAATGCCATTGACAGGGTCTGAATCATCTTCATGACACTTTCTTCAATGGAATAGAGGGTCTGGTGAACCGGTGGCGAAGGGAGATCCACGCCTTCAGGAACCCCGCGCAGACGGGCAATCAGTTTGGATACCTTGTACCACATGAGCAGACCACCGTCTCCGGGTTTTGCACCCTGGCCATATTTGATCTCTATGGCGGCAGGGTGGCACTGCATATCCGGAATAGCCCTGATAATCTCATCCCAGCCAAAGTAACCGGAAGCGATTTGCAGGATGATATATTTCAGGTAGGGGCTTTTCAGTACCCACGGTGGACAACCACCCTCACCGGTGCACATGACCACCGGTATACCAAGAACTTCATTGCAATAGGCGACTCCCTGCAGCAGTCCAAGCCACATGTTTGGCGACAAAGCCCCAAAAGACATCGAGCCGATCACGAAGGGGAAGATCTCTCTGGTTGGTGGTATCCAGCCGCCTTCGCTCGAACGCTTAAGGTAGTCCTCGGGTGAAAGGATACGTCCCAGGGTCGTGGTTACCGTGAATTCATGTCTGCCGGCATCAAGGGCCGGATCGGTCAGCATTGAAATGCGGTCAAACATAATTCGGTCGAGTAAAGTCGGTCCGGTTGCATTACGCCGACCGCCACGCTTGGGAGCTTCGCCTTTTATATTGTCGAAGAACAGTGTGCGGTTTTCAATGGTGTTTGGCACGGGGGCAATCGCTTCATTGGGGCAGACCATTGCACACATTCCACAGCCGATACAGGCATGTTTGGGATTCGGTTTCTGCCTGATACCGACAAAGGTGCGGTAATCGTTTCCTCTTTTTTTACTGAGGATTTCAAGCTTTGGCACCCGTTGCCTTCGGTAGGCAAGGTAGATGCTTTCTTTCGGACAGACCGTCGTGCAATGTCCGCACAGCGTACACCGATCCTCACGGTGCTGAATTACCCACGGGAGATCCGGATAGGTTAGGCTGCCTGGCTCAACGGGAATTGATCGTACTGGGACCATATTGTAAGTTCCTTTCGTTCAGGTGGAATAATGATTGTATGCTCTCTCATTGGCTGGAAATCGAATGATGGATCCCGGTCGGGGATCATTGCATCGACGCCGCACATCTCAGACGCAATTGCCCATGCCCCTTCACGCCCCCCCACGGTGGCCGGTCTAAGCTTTTTCTGATCCATGACCAGCATGCAGGTTTCATCGGGAAGGGTGCCAATCACGGCATTAGGGCCGTCGATTATCAATCGTCTGCACACCGATTTGAGCCCTTTAAGGAAATCGCCCTGGGGGTGGTTGTCGAGCTCTTTTGTACTAAGTGGTGTGATGATATGTTTGTAGGCCTGGAGTGGTAATTTGAGCTGCTTGATGGCGTAATGAAGAATATGGGTAAATACTTCCGAGTCACTTTGGTAGCCCATATAACCGGGGAAATCCCTGCCAAGCAGCCAGTCACGAATTGGCACAAAGGCAGTGTTCTCACCATTGGTCATAGTCGAAATACCCTGGACGAAGAACGGATGGCAGGCGTACAGGTTAATTCCATAATTGGTATTCTGTCTGCCCTGGGCCATACAGACCCGAGATTTGATCTGACCATCGTGCAGACCAAGCAGGTTGCCGATTTGCAGGGGCCAGCCCACTTCCTTGATCATGGCCACGTCCGGCCAGAAGGAAAATACTGAAAGGTCTCGACCGTTTTCTTCACCATTTTTTCGTAGCGCAAGTCGCGTGGCGAGCAGTTCCTGTTCTCGCTCTTCGGTCGTGGCATCAGCGAAACGGTCCGGCATGCGATAGGCTCGCACAAAATAGCGAAATCGGTCACGATCTTCGACGTAGCTTTTATCGACCCTGAATCGGTGATCATATTTTAGCTCATACCCAAGGTCCTCCATGAAGTCATCAAGTCTGCGCCATGCTTTATCCGTATTGGCAATTCCTGATAAGATCGGAAAACGCGGGTTGTACTTGAAATCTTCAAACTCCATGCCGCGCAATAAGAGTCCGAGTCCTGAACCGTCGTATCCTTCCTGCATAGCTTCCATTGCCTGCAGAACCTCATAGGGAGAGAATGGTTCAATTGCTGTTTTAAGCGCTAGTCGACACATCTAATAGGTCTCCTGGGTAGTAAGTTTGCCGCTTGATATCGTCTCGTGGTAGAAAGTGCACCGCAGGTGGGATACTTCTAGCCAGCTGATGTTCCAATGTTTCGGGAACCTGAAAAACTACACAAAATCATCATATTCGTCAAGCTGACCAAAATAAAACAGAGACGTGAGGTACGCTTCGATTTGGTAGGTTTTGAAAAATAACGAAGCATGGAGGAAAGTTATCGGTGCATTCGGCAAAAAGGAACGCAACTTTTTATGTAATCGTAAAATAAAAAAAAGACCTAGGTGGGTATATACACATTACCCGGGGGAAGTACGGTTTTTCAGACCGATTGAGAGGTGGTACAGTCGGGTGGGATGCTACTTGATAATATTTTTGATATTCCCGAGGTTTTTTACCTCGTCAACTTTCTGTTTTACCTCGGCAACTTCTTTGACACCGGGGAGATCATCAATGATCTTTTTCCCGTCATCTTCGACATCAGCGACGCCTTTTTTAAAAGATGAGATCGCTTTACCGAGACCAGAACCGATTTCCGGGAGTTTTTTACCACCAAAGACGAGAAAGGCAATGGCGAGAATGACTATTAATTCAGGGGTTCCGAGTCCAAACATAGTGCCTCCTAAAACAGGCTGACAAACGGGTTGGCGCTAAGCTTTTGTTGCGTCGTCCTTATCATCTGTATCTTCGTTTATTTTTTTTGGTTCTTCTTCCTTGTTCGTTGCATCTTTAAAATTCTTGATTCCTTTGCCAATGCCTGAGCCGATTTCAGGAAGTTTACCCGCGCCAAAAATAATAACTATAATTACAAGTATAACAATGAGTTCCGGCATTCCAAGTCCGAACATTTTTAACCTCAATATAAAACGTGATTATTCTTTTGCCCGAATAACGAATGGGCCTGGTTTTACCACCCGCTGAATTTAGAGTAGTCTGAACAGAAAGTCAAGTTGGACATGGGGCGATAGAGGACTGATCGTTTAATTCTTTTCTCCCTTATCACCGCTGGCACAACCCGCA
>QZLB01000061.1 GCA_004796425.1 Desulfobulbaceae bacterium
GGATTTTCCGAAAATTGCATTTATCAAATACTTCGAGCCGCTCGATTGGTTTATCGGTACCGGGGAATATCTCGATGATGTTGCCGATGATATCCAAAAGGAAGTCATTGATCGCATTGAACAGGTGCGATTCGGCAAAGACGGGTATGTTTTTGCCGGTACCCTCGACGGTATCAGTCTGGCAGGTCCGGCTAAAGGCAGGAACATGCTGCAGGTGACTGATCCCAATGGAGTGAAGATCGTGCAGGAGTTGATCAGTGCTGCCAGAGATGGGGGGCGTTTTGTCCGTTACACCATGCCGGAGTTTGAAGGACTCAGGAATGCACCGAAGCTCAGTTATGCGGTGATGATCGAAGATTGGGGCTGGTATATAGGAGCAGGTGAATACGTCGGCGATATCGAGGCCATCATCAGCGCGGAACAGGTACGATTACAGGAAAGGGTTCGAACCCTGGTAATTTCGATACTGTCAATATTGCTGACCATATTTGTAACCATTTTTCTCTGGGCTCGATTCATTGCCGGACGAGTAAAAGCAAACTTCAGCCAGTTCTCCTCCTTCTTTACCGAGGCCGCCACGCAACATACCCGGATTGATATTGAGCAACTCGACATCGTTGAACTTTCCGATCTCGCTTCCAGTGCCAATAAGATGATTGAGGCTCGAAACGATACCGAGCGAAAGCTGCATGAGAATAAGAACTGGGTGGATACCATTCTCGAATCCATCCAGTCTGGAATCGTGGTAATTGATGTTGAGACTCAAAAAATAATGGAAGCCAATACAGAAGCGGCCCGAATTCTCGGTCGCTCAAAAAGTGAGATTCTTGGTCGAAGTTGTCATGAGTTTATGCACCAGCATGAAAAGGGGCAATGTCCGATCGTCAATCTTGGAAAAGATGTGCTTCAGGAGGAACAGGCAATAGTAACGCCGGAGGGTCAGAAAAGACCGGTCTTAAAAACGGCCAGTCGCATTGATTCAGAAGGCAGAGAGTATCTCATAGAAAGTTTTATCGATATTACCGAGATCAAGACCCTGGAGGAGCGGCTTCGTCAGTCTGAGCAGATCCAGGCACTTGGCACTCTGGCGGGGGGCATCGCTCATGATTTTAATAATCTGATGATGGGAATTCAGGGCCGAACCTCGATCATGTTGCAGGATGTTCCTCCTGATAACCCCAATTATGAGCACCTGCAATCCATTACTCAGTATATCAAAACCGCTTCAAATCTGACGACCCAGTTACTCGGTATTGCCAGAGGTGGGAAGTACGATGTCCAGCCCACCGATATCAATGAGATCCTGCATCAGCAGGTGGTTCTTTTCAGTCGTACGAAAAAGGAGATCCAGATCTCCGAGCATTATGCTTCGGCTATTTGGTCCGTCGAAGTTGATGGCAACCAGATGATTCAAGTGATCTGGAATCTTTTCATCAACGCGGGGCACGCGATGGGTGAGGGAGGAATGCTCAGTATTGAAACCGAGAATAGCACGATTAGTGAGCAGGAGCGCGAGGCGAATGATGTCTCTCCCGGGAATTATGTCAGGCTCACAATCAAGGATAACGGTATTGGGATGGATGAAGAAACCATGCGCAAGGCGTTCGATCCATTTTTTACGACCAAAGAGAAAGATCGGGGCACTGGCCTGGGGCTGGCATCGGTTTATGGGATTATAAAAAACCACAAAGGGCATATCACTTTAAGGAGTAAACCGGGGGTGGGAACGACGGTATATATTTTGCTTCCTGCATCCGACAAGAGACCGGTAAAAAGTGATGATAAACCGCCGGCAATCACTCATGGAGAAGGCATGATTTTATTGATAGATGATGAGAAAATGGTCAGGGATGTGGGCAGTGAAATGTTGAAAATACTTGGCTACAACGTACTGGTCGCAGCCGATGGCGAGCAGGGGGTGGAGTTGTATCAGGAACATAAGGAAAGTATCAGCGCTGTCATTTTAGACATGATCATGCCCACCATGGGTGGTAAAGAGACTTTTCGAAAACTAAAAGAAATAGATCAGGATGTGAAAGTGATGCTCTCAAGCGGCTATAGTCGGGATGGAGATATGGAAACCTTGTTGAGCGAGGGATGCCAAGGTTTTATCCAGAAGCCATTCAGCCTGGAAAAACTCTCCAACGAACTGAAAAAGGTGCTGGATAGTTGACCGTCAAACACACCGCAAGACATCTCAGAATTACTGTTTCCTCTGCCATTTTCCCCTTGAATTCTTGAAGTAATATTTGCTCAAGGTCTCTTCAGCGGTTTTGTATCCACGGTCTGCTGCTTCTTGGTACCAATAGGCGGCTACTTCATGATCAGTGGGAACAGATTGACCATTCGCATACATCCTGCCTAATTTGTACATAGCACGCCCATTATTTTTATCTGCTGCCTTCTGGTACCAGTTGATGGCCATTTCATAATCTCGGGATACTCCTTTACCCTTTTCATAGAGAGAACCGAGGTTGGTCATCCCAATGGTATGGTTTTTGTCTGCTGCTTTCTGATACCATTGGGCAGCCATTTTATAATCTTGTGCCACCCCTTGCCCTTTCTCATAAAGAACGCCGAGATTATTCATGGCCATGGCATGCCCCTTTTCCGCTGCTTTTTGGTACCATTCAACAGCGATTCGATAATTTTGCGCCACCCCTCGTCCCACTTCATACATGCGGGCAAGATTACTGATTGCTTCCGGATAGTCTTGTTCCGCCCCTTTGCGATACCAACTCACCGCAGTTTTGTCATTTCGTGCAACGCCCTGGCCACGCGCATACATCAGACCGAGATTGTTCATTGCAGGTGGATAGTTCTTCTCTACTGCCCTTCGGTACCAGTTAAGCGCTGACTCATCATCCTGACTGACCCCGCGGCCTTTTTCGTACATCCAGCCAATGCCCAGCATTGCCTGGGCAACACCTTTTCGTTCCGCCTCCTGAAACCAGAAGAGCGCTTTCTGATCATCCTGTTTTCCACTATTGGAGCGCAGGTAAAACATACCAAGGTTGGTCATGGCCGGAAGACAACCGGTGTCCGCGGCTTTGCGGAACCAGTCCAAAGCCTGTTCCTTATCTTGTGCCACGCCGAGTCCGAGATTGTACCCACTTGCCAAGAGGAACATGGCATCGGAGTTTCCCATATCACTCAGTTCTTTTATGGTCCCAATAACTTCACGGGCTATTGACTGGCTCTTTTGTTGATCCTTTTCAAAGCCGATCAAGCCTCGATGATGTAGTCGCGCCATCCACATGCGGGCCAGTGGGTCGTCTGTTTTGCCAACCCGCATGAAGAGAACCCGGGCTTTATATTGATCTACTCTACCTGAAGTCCCCATGTAATGGTCGAGCGCCTCTTTCAGTTTTGCAGGTATATGGTATTGAGGCTTTGGCTTTGGGAGGGGAACGGTTGCCACTCTTCTCACCAGCGTTACGGTAAGTTGCTGATCCTGTCCTGCCTTGATTTCCAACCATCGTTTTTGTGTTTCATACCCTTCCTGGCTCACTTCTACCTGATAACGACCGTCAGGAAGTTCCAAACCCGGTTTATATTTCGACCTGCTATTGAGTAAACGTACCTGTGCATTGGCTGGTGAGGCGAATACCGTCAATCGACCTCTTTTTTCCGGTTCGGTAGGTTTACCGGGACTGCTGCCTATTCCGGTAACAGCGCCCGCAACAAAGATAAAGTCTCCCCGGGCAAGATCGTAATCGGCTATTTTCCCATACTGCGGGGTTTGCCTGATATGGGTAGGAACCACCTGCTGGAGGTAGAGTCCCAATTCCATGCCGGTCACATAACCATCTTTGTTCAGATCACCCAGATTATAGGTTATGGCGTCAATGAAAGCAGGTGTAAAGGTGGATTTAGCGGGAACGGTCTGTCCTGCCGTTCCGGCAGAGATGAACTGCCGGACCGGCTTGGAGGCGAGCTCAGAAATATATTCCGGCGGTTTGGGCAACGCCTTTTGTTTAAACACGGTACCCGAAAAGCAGGAGTCAAACATAAACAGGGCGTGTCGCGCTTCAATATCACGTGCCCAGGCAAGTATCTGGGACATCGGCAGCGCCTTTCTGATAAAGTTCCGCTCATCGACATTCGGGTCAGGTGCATCAACCGGTACCAGGTACCCTTTATTTCCGTAGCGGCGTGTATGTCCATGGCCCGAAAAAAAGAACAACAATCGGTTATCCCGTTGGTAACCGTATTGGTCGATAAAATCCTCAAACGCACGCTGGAGGGATTTGCTGTCCGGATCAGTCACCGTGGTTACCGAAAAACCTTTCGCCTCCAGGGCAATTGCAAGCTGCTGCATTTCGGCTGGCACCGATTCAAGAATTGGCCAACCGGCATGATACGAGGAGGCACCAATCAAAAGAGCATAACTCCCACGGTACAGCTTGAGCGTTTTTTCAGTTCCCTGGCCTGTTTTAACGACGACACTAAGGCCTCGAGTCGCAGTTGCTGAAGCAGCACTGCAAAACAGCAGGAGAAGAGAAAGCATCAAAAAAACTGTAAATATGGTGACTTCTCTTTTCATCTTATCCTTTGGCTTCATCCAAGACCTTGCGAACAGTTTTAGCCAACTCAGCTTTTACAATTGGTTTGGTTGCCAGTGCTTTGATGCCTAATTCCGCAGCATTCAGATCGGATACCCGGGCACTGTAGCCTGTACATAAGATGACTGGTATATCAGCCCGAACAGACATCATTTCAGCGGCCATTTTATCTCCCGTCATCTTGGGCATGGTCACGTCGGAAATAACGAGATCGAAATCATACGGGTTCGATTTGAATAGTTCCAGTGCCTCAATACTGCTGGTTATTGTTGTAACAGAATAACCCAACTGACTCAGGATACGTGTCCCCATTTTGGCAATGGGTACTTCGTCATCTACAAAAATAACACGCTCAGAACCGGTCGGCAACGTTTCAACCTCAGTGAGAGCTCTGGGTGGCCTTTCCTCGGTTAATGGCAGGTAGGCACTGAAAAGCGCACCTTTGCCAGGTGAACTCTTGACAAAAATCTTCCCACCTGAGGCTTCGACAATGCCCTGTACCACCGCTAGTCCCATTCCAGTGCCTTCACCTGGTCGCTTGGTCGTAAAATAGGGTTCGAAGATGGAGCGAAGGAGCTCCGGAGCAATGCCTGCACCCGTGTCTGAGACCTGTATCTCCAGGTATGAACCGTTTTTCAGCTCAGATTTGTGTGGGGTGGAGTTGGGTGTAACGTTAATATCTTTCATTCGCAACTCGAGCACACCACCTTGGTCAGCCATGGCATGGGCCGCATTGGTGCAGAGATTGATGATCATCTGATAGATCTGTGTCGGGTTGGCAATGACATATGAATCACTATCGATGGTATCCTTGATCTCAATGGTAACCGGTAACGAAGATCGGATAAACTTCAGTGCCTCAAACACAACATCACTTGGCCGCAGTGGTTGCAGCTCTTTTTCAGATTGCCTGGCAAAGGTCAATATCTGACTGACAAGCTCTTTTGCCCGCTTCCCCGCTGAATAAACCTCCTGCAGATTATCCTCCAGCGAAGAACCTTTTGCGACTTCATCAAGAGAGAGTTCGGTAAAACCAATAACTGAAGATAAGATATTATTGAAGTCATGGGCAATGCCACCTGCAAGATTGCCAATGGACTCCATCTTCTGGGCCTGAATTAGCTGCGCCTTCAGATGCAATTTCTCAGAAATATCCTCACCTGAGCTGAGGATGCCCGTGATCTGATCATTTCCATCGGTGATGTAGGTATTATGCCAGGCAATCTGCTTTTCTCTGCCCGTAGCGGTTATAACCGGGTTTTCATAATATTCGACCAGTTCGACGTCACCTTTCATTAATTGTGTAAATACGTTATGGACCTCATGGCGCATACGTTCAGGGATAAAATGCTCAAACCATTTTCTGCCGATAATTTCAGACTCCTCACATTCCAGAATCTCGCACGCTTTTTTATTTGCCACATTCACCGTGCCATGTTTGTCAAGACCAATAAACATAATACCGGCAAGGTTTAAGTATCGTTCTGCCTCCTGTTTTTTCTCAACTAGTTTCGCTTCGCTCAGCTTGCGGTGGGTAATATCCCGGTTGGTACCGACCATACGTAGGGGTTTTCCGGTTGAATCTGACTTTACAATACGCCCCCGACTGTTGATCCATCGATAGCTGCCGTCTTTGGCTTTCATTCTGAAGTCGATACCGACCGTGGGCGGCTCATTCTGAGAAACTGAATGTTTTAATGCCTCCATGACCTTTTCACGATCATCGGGGTGGAGCAGGTTTTGAAAGGATTCAAAGGTTGGCTTAAAAGCATCAGGTTCGTAGCCCAGCATCGTAAAATAAGAAGGACTGAATACAAGCTGGTTATTTTCAATATCCCAGTCGTAGAGTCCTTCATTCAAAGCTTTGAGCGTAATGCGATATCGCTCTTCACTTTCCGCCAGCTCTTTTTCTGTTTGCTTACCCGCTGTAACATCTGATGATATAATTTGTACTCCCAGTACCTCGTCCTGTTCATTTCGTACAGGTGTATAGGTCGATATATAGGTTTTTTCTCCCGCAGGTAAGGATACGGTATCCTCATAGTTTTTGGTTTCCCGGGTTTCTGCTGTCATGGTAATGCGGCGGAGGTACTCCAGACCGAGTTCTTCGCCAAAAAGCTCTACCGCTGATTTGCCGATGAAGCTTTCCGGTTCCTCATTCATCAACGCTGCCGCGATTCGGTTAAAAGAGATTACGGTACCTTCCGGACTCCAGTAGCCAATCCCAAGCCCGGCATTTTCGTGAAGCAAACGATATTTTTCTTCGCTTTCGATAAGTCGATATTCAGCTTGCTTACGTTCACTAATGTTTCGTGCAACACCAAAGAAGAATACGTCATTTTCGATCTTGAATTTTTGACCGCTCACTTCGACGGGGATCAGGCTGCCATTTTTGTGTAAATGAGTGGTTTCAAAAAGCCTCGGTTCATCAAGCGGTGTCACTTTCCAAAATTCAAGGAATGCCTCAAGGCTGAAGTTTGGATCAATGTCGTTAATGCCAAGCTCCAGTATTTCGGTTTTGGTGCGGTTCAACATCTTGCAGGCAGCCGCATTGACATCAACAAATGTCCCCTGGACTGAGATCAGGTAAATGGCGTCTGAGGCAGTTTCGATCAGGTGTCGATATTTTTCCTCACTTTGAATGCGCAGTTGTTCTGCCTTTTTTCGCTCAGTTATATCTCTGGCAACACCAAAGAATAAAACCTCATCTTCGATTTGAAACTTCTGCCCACTCACTTCAATGGGGATTAAGGTGCCGTTTTTATGCAAGTGGGTGGTTTCAAAAAGTTTGGGCTCGTCAATGGGGGTTTCTTCCCAGAAAGCAAAAAAAGCCTCGATACTGAAGTTGGGATCGATGTAACTGATCTCGGATCCAAGGATGTCCTTTTTGTTCCTGCCGAGCATTTGGCAGGCTGCAGCGTTTACATCGATGAATTTGCCCAGCGCAGAGACAAGGTAAATGGCGTCAGAGGCGGTTTCGATAAGCTGTAAATATTTTGCTTCGCTTTTTTTCCGGTCCTGCTCGGCATGTTTTTTGTCGGTAACATCATTAATAATACCAATTAAGGAAATGATTTGTCCGGTTGCATCCTTGATTGCATCGGCATGTTCCTTGACGGTTAAAGTACGACCATCTTTTGTACGCATCTGGTGTTCACCAAACCAGCTGTTCCCTGCCATTATCCGGGCAAACTTTTCCTGAGCGATCGCTGGATCAACACAGACATGTTTTCCACCTCCGAGTGCCTGAAGCTCCTCTGCGGACTGGTAGCCAAAAAGCTCGGTAAAGGCCTTGTTTTGGTAATAGTGGCGTCCTTCAGTGTCGGACATGCCAATTGCCACCGGGGCCCCTTCTATGGCGAAACGCAGTTTCTGGAGTTCTTGCTCACTGGCCTCAGTGGTTCTAATCTGGGCTTCCAGTTCTGCGATTCTTTGTTCAAGAGCCTCATAGGTTGCCTTATCGGACATACCTGTCACCTATTTTGAAAGCACACGAAAAGCTAAATAGAGAATATCTTTATAAAGGGCTTACTACATTTTTAGCACAGGGATATATGAAACACAAATTCGTGATCTTTTTACTTGTCTGGTCCAGAGGGCGAACCTTTTACTGCGACGGGCTTATTGACAGATCAGCGTGCAATGATCCGTCGTGTACAGGTGCGTGCAGGTGACAAAAAGCTTGGTTGTTTTGTTGGTTGCAGAGTAGAGTTGGAAACCTGAAACAAGGGCTTTTGGCTTCCCTTGTTTCAGGTGAGGAGGTTCGAAGTATAGGGGTAAGGAAGTGAACCGATCGTTACGAGGCTCCTCGTCCTGGCGTTGCGCGTGATAAAGCTCGAATAGCATATCATCATTCTTCGCTCTGAACAACCGTTTGAGTCGGTATACCTCCTAAGGAACGCAATTTATTTATCGGTTTTGATTATAGGTCCGGTTAATTGAGTGAGCGCAACAACTCCACCAGTTCCGGTGGGTCTGGGCGTTTGGTATAGTCCGGGTGGACATCTACATTTCTGATTACTCCTGAAGCATCAGCAATAAAGTGACCGGAGAGCGGCAGTTGCCATTGCTCATTGCCATTAAATCGTACCAGGTCAATACCGAAGCCGCTGTATACCCTTTTAAGGTCTTCAGGCAGGGAGAAGGTGAGCCCGAAATGGTCAGCAATTTCATTGTCGATGTCGGCCAGCACCGGAAATGCAAGGTTGTGCTTTTTCACAACCTGCTTCGAGTATTTTGGTAATTGCGGTGAGATAGCAACCAGTGTCGCTCCAAGTGCTTTGATCTCATCATGTACTTGCTGCAGAGCTTCCAGCTCTACATTGCAATACGGTCACCACACACCTCGATAGAAGGTGACCACCAGCGGGCCATTCTGCAGGAGATCTGCTGAATTAACCGGGGTTCCATGTTCATCTTCAAGGATAAATTCCGGTAATTTGTCACCTGGTTTCAGAACCTTATCCATGATGCCGGAGTGCGCCAGGTCTTCGGTGGCTTTCTGCATGATTGCCCTGACTTCTGGTGGCATCGATGCAGCCGATTTCTGTTTCATTTCATTAAGTTTATCTTGAAGTTTCATAATCAGTCTCCGTATGTAGTGTTTTACTGATTGACGATTCGTATCTGGGCAAACTGCTTGTGTCCGTCGGCAGAACCGTGAAAACCAAACCCGCTCTGTTTGGCTCCAACCCAGGGGGCGTCTCCTTCCCCTCCAACACCTTGATTAATGCCAACCATACCAGCTTCCAACCGATCGGCCACCGCTTGTGCTCCGGCCGAGCCGAAAACCACACCACCAAGGCCGTAGCTGCTGTTGTTCGCACGCTGAATGGCTTTTTCGATATCTGAGTAGCGATCGATGCAGACCAGCGGGCCGAAGGTTTCAACTTGTTCGATCAGCATTGCGGGCTTCATGTTGCTGATCACGGTTGGCTGGATGTATGGTGGCTGCTGATCAGCACTACCAAGCAGCAGTTTAGCCCCGTGATCCACCGCATTTTTTATATGGTGAACGATTTTTTCATGCTGCACATCGTTGATAATCGGACCGATGTTGACTCCATCCATGTCCCAGGGACCGGTACGGTAGTTCCGGGCGATTGCTACAACGGATTGTTCAAACCGCTCGGCGATGGCTTGATCGATATAGATACGTTCCGTTGATGTACACATCTGTCCACTGTTTTCGAAGCTGGAGGCAACGGCAAACCGGGCCGCTGCCTCAATATCGGCATCAGCCATGACAATCATCGGATCGTTGCCCCCAAGTTCCATGACCAGCCGCTTGAGGCTTGCTGAAGCCCGCTGCATGATATCTTTGCCCACTGCCTGAGAGCCGGTAAAGGCCACCATGTTTACCTCACTCTCCACCAGGATTCGTCCCTGAACACCGTCACCATGAATGATCTGCAGCACATTCTCGGGGAAATGGGGGGCGAGCGATTCAAATAACTTCTGGGCGATGAGTGGGGTATGCTCCGAAGGTTTCCAGACCACAGCGTTTCCGGCGACCAGGGCCGGGATGATCAGATTGGTGGCCATGGCCAATGGGTAGTTCCAGGGTGAGATCACAGCCACAACACCGAACGGTTTATATTCAATACGGGTCCGGCCGATCTGGCTCGGTTCAATGGCCTGTTTCACTGATTCTGCAATATAGGGGCCGCCATAGACGGTACCATGGACTTCACCGGTTGCCCGGCGGATGTCTTTACCCATTTCTCTGCTCAAAAGGGTAGCCAACTGGGATATAGCAGGTACTGCTGAGCTGTAAGCTTTTTCAATGGCCTGGAGCCGCTGGTCGATAGTAAGAAAGCCCCAACTCTGTGCTGCCGTATTGGCAGCCGTAACCATCTGAGTTATCTCACTTTCAGCGTGAGTTTTTACCGACCCAAGCAGCTCACCATTACTCGGGTCAATTGATTGTAAGATATCTGACATATGATCTCCTTTATGTGTATGCTCTCGGAGTTTATTTAGTCGCCGGCAACCTGCTGAAGATTTCTGAGCGTTTCCCTGAATTGCTCCAAGGGCTGTGCGCCGGTGATCTGCGGACCACCTTCGATGAAAAACGTCGGGGCGGCCGTCACCATCCGCGCGGAGGCCTGTTTCTTGGTTTTTGACAGCACAGACATATAGGTTCCAGCCTTTAGTTCCGCATCAAGTGCCTGAGGATCGAGTCCAAGTAAGTTGATAATATCTGTGATAATCTGTTGGTCGCCAATATCCAGACATTTGGTAAAAAATGCTTCAAATACTGCCTCATGATAGCGTTTATGATGGCCACTTTTTCGGGCAAATTCACCTGCCTGCATGGCCAGGCTTGAGTTACTCATGATGGGCTGCGAGTTGAATCGAACACCCAGTGGTTCACCCTGGCGATCGAGTTGCTTGAAAAAAGCCACACTGTCCATCCCCTGGAAATAGTCCTCCCATCTCACTCCTCCGAGAGGGGTATCGGGATGAATTTCAAACGGTAGCCATTCGTCTGCTATGTCAAATTCTGTTTTGAGACGTTCGACAATACCCATGCCGATATAACAGAACGGTCAGATGTAATCAGAGAATATGGTAATTTTAATGGGCTTCACTTTTTGCTCCTGCTGGCTTCAATTAAGATATATCTCATATCATCAAACGTCCACAGGTGCTACCTTTTAGTAGGTAGGTAGCCGGGTCAAGGTTTTACAGGGAAGCGCTTCTACTTCTAACTGTGGCTTATTTCATATCAGTTCTTAGATAAAGCGTTGCATGATGGTATCAATCACTTCATCCATGTTATCAACGGTTGCCCCGAATTGCTGGCAGATCTGTTGGGCATAATTTCGTGAAAGTGGATTATTCAGATCCTCTATCCGGGAGATTCGATGGGTTCGCCTGCCAATGCAATAGAGCAGCTGCTCCTGGGGATCGAGGGCCAGGAAATCTTCGATGGGTTTAATCATTTTTTGCTTATCATCGGGCAGCACACCATCGACTTCCTGAAAGAGGTTGAGCACATGGTCGCTACGGACCGTGCTGGTTATTCCGTCCAATGACTGCAGGAACAAGAGCAGCTCTTTCGCCGTATCAATTTCACCCATCTTCTGGAAGTTTCCATTTCGAAACTCAGTAGTGAGCGGGGCCGCTGAGGGCAGGGCCAGGGTTCTTAAACGAATAAAATCGGGATTTATCTGGTTGAGGGCATCGGCTGTTTCGCGACCATTTTCTTCCCAGAGATCTTTGCCACCCAGACCGGGCATGTAATATTCCGAGAGTTGGATCCCGGCCCGCTTCACTTTTTGTCCGGCCAGAATCTGGGTTGCTTTGTCCGAACCTTTTTTAACCCGTTTCAACACCGTATCAGAACCGGATTCCATACCGATGTGGATACGGTTTAATCCGGCATCGGCCATTTCTTTTAGATGGGCATCTTTGATTCGGGCAATGGTATGGGATCGAGCATAGGAAGTGATTCTTTTTACCGTCGGGAATGATTGTTTGAGATGCTGCAGGATACGGATCAACTCCTCGGGTTTTATGATCAGGCTGTTGCCGTCCTGGAGAAAAATCGACTGCATTCCCCCGGCGACAAACTGATATGCTCCATGATAGGCGTTGAGATCAGTAATACCACTTTTCTCAAGCGCGCTGCTGGGTGAAACGCCCTTTTGATGTGCCTCAACAATTGCCTCCACGCACTGTTTTACTGTATCGATATCTCTTAAAACATGCTCCACCGGACGAAGACTGAATTGGCTGCCTTTGTAAACAGGACAAAAGGTGCAGCGATTCCAGGGACAGTTTCTGGTAATCCTGATAAGCAGACTCTCCGCCTCACTTGGTGGTCTGATGGGGCCTTGTTCAAAACCTTTATATGGTTGATCCTTTTTCATGGTGACCTATCAGTAGGTAGTTATTTGGCACAAAAAAATATCAGCGGCTCAACGCTTCAATCATCAGCTTCGCTGCTTTGTTGAAAAATTCCTTTCCTCCCTGGGCCCGGGCAACAATCTGGGTGCCAATGAGGAACGAGAGAAAGGTGTAGGCTGCATCATCAGCACTGCCGGAAAATACGAGCGTGCCCTCTTTTTCTCCTTTGGCAAAGACCTTTGAAAAAATTCGAACGGTACTGGAAATGTTATTTTCAAGTAGTTCACAGGTGCGATCAGTCAGAGTATTTCGATCGGTACTGATCGAACCGACCACACAGAGTTTGTTGGTGACGAGCCCATCTTCAAAGATCCTGGCTAGATTGCGCAATTGATCCGGTGCGGGATCATCTCCTTCAATAATGGAAGCGTAATGCGCACCATAGGAGGTCTGGCAGCGGTTGAGCAGCTCATCAACCAGGTCATCCTTTTTCGGGAAGTGGTGGTGAATGCTTGCTTTGCGGATCCCGACTGCCTCGCTGATGTGCTTATAGCTCATCGCATTAACACCGACACTTCTGATCAGTTCTTCGGCGACATCAAGTATTTTTTCCCGTGTATCAGCCATAGTCCCAACCTACCAGAAGGTAGGTGGCGTGTCAATAATAAAATGCGGATTAAACCCAAACATCTCTTGGTGTTGGAATGATTCGATATTCCACTTAACAGATACTGAAAATCGCGGGCTCTATTCCTTTATAAGAAAGTATTGCGGCAACGGTGTGTTTGACGACCACGGTATCTGCTGGTTGTCAGTTTCTGCCATGACGCCCCTGCCAGCTTCATTGAAAATGTCCTGAATATCCAGGTTGGGTTTTTTCAAAGCACTCAACAGATGTTTGGTGTAGACACCATTGCGGCCTTTGCCATCAGCCGCTACCGAACCGGGACTGGTTGCATAAGCAACAATGGTGCCAATGGGGGCATCCATTCGGGCGAGTCCCCTGGTCGATGTTCTGAAAGTTCTGGCAAACGGGTTATTGCGGCAGGCATCAAGTATCACCACGTTCAGTTTATTCCCGGCCAGCCTCATCCTGCCCAGTATTCGCCCTGCATCGACCGCCTCAAACTCAACATCCGATTCGGCTTGGACCGTCGCTTTGAGCGGAATCAGGTAATTTCGATTATTGATCTGCATTCCATGACCGGCAAAATAAAATAGACCAAAATCGGCTTTCCGAAGCTTCTGGGCAAACTGGTCAAGGGCCTTGATCATTTGCCGCTTGTTAGCGTCAGTTACGGTGATCACATCAAAATTAAGATCGGTCAGTACCGCTGAGATATCGGTGGCGTCGTTAACCGGGTTCGCCAGCTTTGCAGTACGGTAATTTGAGTTGCCAATTACCAGGGCGACCCGTTCAGCATAGCCATCCACTTTTTTTCTCGGCTTGGCCGGTGGTGGTTTTACTTTTTCAGGTTGTACCTCTGGTGCGGTTGCGGTGGGCGTGAGCGCAACCTGGACGTTTTGGGCCTGCCGATCGGGCTTATCCGGCACAACCTCAACTTGTTCCAGTGATCGATTGATACGCTTTGTCTGCGCACTGATCACGACTCGTTCCCGTTTTGATTTGTAACCCTTCTTTCTAAATTCAAATTCATACTCGCCAACATCAAGCTCAAGACCAAGAGGCAAGGTCCCCTTGTAAGCGTTATCGATATAGAGTTCCACCTGTCCGGGACTGCCAAAGATTGAAACTAACTGGGGTTTTGGGGCAAGATCAAAAGAGAATGATACGTTATTTTTCTGTACTTTTTTAATCTTGGCCATGTTTTTGAAGCCACTCTTTTTGACTTCAACGTGATATTCACCCGGTTTGAGTTTGGTCGTCAGTGGGGTCGTTCCGCTTTGCTTGCTATTGATATAAACATCTCCACCGGAGGGAGTTGAGGTGATTGTCACCGCATACGTTTTTCGAACCGCCTGGGGAAATGACACTTTGGTATAATACATCGGGCAACAGCTATCGGTGCATGAGTCATCGCGTGTATCATGCTTAAAGCCGAGTTTAATAATATTCCTGCCGGGTTTGAACCAGTCACTATCCAATTCTAAGGTCTTCTGTTGGCTGGCGGGGTAATCATCGACCTGCAGTTTTTTATAGCCTTTGAACATGCTTTTGTTCACTTTCACGTACGGGCTGGTGCTCGCAA
>QZLB01000026.1 GCA_004796425.1 Desulfobulbaceae bacterium
GGTTTCACCGTGTCGGCACAAATATATCCTCTTAAGTACTTGCTTTTTGAAATCCATTTCCAACGCTATTGTTTCAATCTAATTGACAAAAACGTCTTTTTATAACCGATGTGTTACGTGGTGTTTTGTCTACGATCTACATAGCACCAAGACAGATGAAAAGCTATCGGTAATATCCGTTTTTATAAGAATTTTCTTGACATTACAAATGATGAAGTTGGAAAATAAAGACCATAAGGTATTGCTTTTGTATTCTCCAAAACCACTTCAAACACATATGACTACGATCATATAACACGTTATGGCGATTGACTGATGTCCACGATTACAGAACAACTCGCGAGTCTATCTGCCAGCTCCGCACTGATCTCCCCAACAGGTACGCTCATTCATGCGTCACCCTGTTTCCTTAAATTGTTCTCTATCGAACCTCAGCAGGTAGGTCTTATCACGATCTTGGAAATCAAAGAACTTACCCCCCTTATCAGATATCATGAAGAGCTTTTAAATCTCGAACAGAGTGCTTCGAGTAAATCATTCAATGTTTTTTTTACCAACTCAGAATCCGAGTTGATTGTGCTTTTTTGTTCACTCTCAAAAATCGGCGATGCAACAGAATCCTATCAACTTATTGTTTTCGATATAACGCATATCCACGAGATGGAACAAGGCTACCTGGAAACAATTGATACACAACAGTCACGGGTGACACAACTTGAGTCAGAAATACAAATATCGACTAATTCCCTTATTGATACGAATGTCAGTTTGAGAAAAGAAATCAGAGAGCACCAATCAGCCCTTATTGCACTTCAATCAAGTGAATCACGTTTTCGAGCACTCACTGAAACTACCAGTGATTTTATCTGGGAGATTAACAGTGAAGGAACATACACCTATGCCAGCCCGAAAATCAAAGATTTGCTTGGCTCTTCACCCGAGGAATTGATTGGGCAGAAATTTCTGCTCTTTCAAAATCCAGAGATTGAATTTCGTGTGTTACAGAAGATACTCTCGAACGAAAAAGGGGTTTCCGGATTTTCAGGGATGGTCTCAAATCATACCGACCAGGATGGAAACAGCGTGATCATAGAATCAAGCGGAGAGGCAATTTTTTCACTAAACGATGAGTTGATTGGCTTTCGAGGCATCGATCGTGACATTACCGAACGAGTAGGTCAGCAGGAAAAATTACGCAAAGCAAAGGAGGACGCAGAAGCTGCAGACGCAGCAAAAAGCGAATTTCTAGCCAATATGTCCCACGAGCTCAGAACCCCATTGCATGCAATCTTGAGTTTCTCGAAACATGGTATCAAAAAAGCCGACCGAGCACATTCTGAGGAGTTGAAAAAATTCTTCAATCAGATATCAATATCAGCAAATCGCCTCCTCCCACTTATTGACTCTTTGTTGGATTTATCGCAGCTAGAATCAGGTAAGGTTGCTTACTCCTTTGCTCAGAATGATATGTCTGCAGAAATCTTATCGTGCATCTCTGAATTCAGCCAGCTTGCTGAGCAACGGTCTTTGACCATCGTTTTTAATCCTGAAGAAAAACATCAATTTGCTGTCTTTGACAGTGCCAAGATTGCCCAGGTTTTAAGAAATATTATAGGCAATGCTATTAAATTCAGTCAAATCGGAACAGCTATTGAAATTGACACGCGTGATGACCTGATTGACAAAAAAGACTACCTGACCGTTTCAATAAAAAATAGTGGGTCCTCTATACCGGATGATGAACTGGAAAAGATATTTGAGAAATTTATTCAGAGCTCAGTGACTAAATCCGGAGCAGGTGGTTCAGGTCTAGGGCTATCAATTTCCAAACGTATTGTTGAAGATCACCAGGGACGCATATGGGCAGAATCTCCTGATCAGTCCACTACGATATTTTATTTTACCTTACCCAAAGAGTTTCTTGTCAAGAAGTTGGGACAGATCCTAGTGGAAAAAGGATTGGTTTCCCAAGAAGATATCCAACAAGCATTGGAAGACCAAATATAACAAGGATAAACTGATGATAAACGGCGGAATTCTAATCGTTGATGATAATGAACTCAACCGGGAAATATGCCAGCTCAATCTTGAAGAACTCGATGTTCCCTTGCATTTTGCTTCTGACGGTTCGCATGGATTTAAAAAAGCGCAAGAAATCAACCCTGATTTAATTCTGCTTGATATCATGATGCCGGTAATGGATGGGTTTGAGATGCTTGCCCTGATGAGAAAAGACAAGACTCTGAAGAATGTTCCCGTACTCATGCTTACCGCACGTTCGGACACAGAATCAACGGTACGTGCACTCGAATCCGGTGCCAATGACTATCTAAAGAAACCATTTGAAGAGGAAGAAATGGTTGCGCGTGTAAAAACCTTATTGCGCAACAGTGTTCTTGAGAAAAAAGTACGAGAAGATCTGGAAGCGGGTGCGGTCATGCAGCAAAAGTTTTTCACCGATCTCCCAAATACTCGCACAATACTGGAAGAAAGCAACATTGAGATTACTATTTACAATAAGCCCTACGCTACGATATCAGGGGATTTCTTTCTTGCATTTCAAACTGATAAAAGCGGGTCTGGTTTCTTTCTCGGAGACAGTTGCGGACATGGCCTACCCGCAGCTCTCATTTCCATGAGAATACTCGGTGTACTTGACCAGACAAGACAACAGCATCTCAGTCCATCTCCTACTTTAAGTGTACTCAACAATGATATTTGTGGCCTGCTGCCACCAGGAAAATTTGTCGCTGCCAGTTGTCTTTCCTTTACCACCGACTCCATAATGGTCAGCAACGGAGCGCAGCCCTATCCAGTTTTGATCAGTGGGGGGACAATCAACGAGCTTGAGCTGAAAGGGTACCCCGTCGGCCTTATGCCCTCCCGGGAATTTGAAGAAGGCCGATACCCATTTCTAACGGGAGATGTTCTGGTTCTGTATACGGATGGCATCAGCGAAGCGACAAATTCAGAGGAAAACTTATTCGGACGTGAACGAATCCTGGCAATACTTGCAGAGAACACGTACGAACCAGACCCGGAACATTTGCTTCAAGCAATTGTTAATAAACTCTCTGAATTCACCGGCACTGCCCCTGTTGATGATGATCGAACGATCATCATCTTGAAACGAACGTAGGTTTTCAGCTTTTTAAAATAATTTTCTATGCGTTTTGGTTTTATGATTTTACATCTTAAATCATAAAGTGATACTGTTTTACTAACGAAATAAATTCTGCTCATTAACTATTCAGGAGGAGCAAGATGTCTGAGATAATGGTCAGTGATGGACGGGTTGGTGTCATCAAGGCGATTGATGTAACGAATGTAAGACAAGGACTTGAATCAATAAAAAATGCTCTGATTGACTACACGACGAGTGAACAGGTACAGGAAAGTAACCTTGACACCTTTCTTTTTGTCGATTTATCACCATTCAACACAATAAGCTCAAGCCTCGTCGGGATACTCGGTTCGGTTATCATGGACAGAAAAATACAGTTGCTTGGGCTGTGTGCAATACAGCCGACGGTTCTCGAGGTTCTCACCAGGTTTGGTGTATTGACCGAAGATGGGACTGCAACAGACTTTGCCAGTAAGGAGATAAAGGATAATATTGGCAAAGTTGTCGCCTACGATAGCATTGAGCAGGGATTAGCTTCTCTCAATCCGCATAAGGGCTGAATGCCTCTTGTACCGTGGTCGA
>QZLB01000329.1 GCA_004796425.1 Desulfobulbaceae bacterium
AAAAACCAATCGCAGTCACATCAGCCAGTGGTAATTTTGTGAAAGCATAGAAGTTACAATTGATTAAGGCTACCGCAAGCAAGGCACGCCAGAAGTGTAAACCTGGACGACTGGTCTTGAGTGTGGCAAAACCGACCACAGAAAAAACTACAACCAGAAAACTAAGCTGAATCACGGATCTAAAAAACACAATCTCATAACTTGGTATACCCGATCCTAGCTGCCGCACAACTGCAACCATTATCGAAAAGAGAAGGGCAGCTAATAACATCCAGAAAATACCGGAGAGATTTTTATTCGGTTTCTCCATGAATTTAGCTCTGGATAACATTAAAGGGTGGACGTAGCCAATTTTCAACCAGCATTACATACTTCAGCATTTCAAGATAATCAAATAACCTTTAGATATTATTAAAATATTAGGGCTCATTGAGGAAAGCATCATAACTTCTGGCATATCCACCGCCCAACTGGTCGAATTTTGGGATTGGAGGCATACTCTGTTTGTTTACAATGTTTTCTCAAACGATCAGCTTCAAAGCTGAAATGATAGAGGCTACGCTCACTAGTCTTTTGTGATTTATAACAAAATTGGTTAACTCAGATACATAACCGAGAAGTGCTCGGCTGTACTTATCAATAGCAATATAAATCTCATCACAGATGTCCGATTTTCCAGATCGCAAAAAAAATACCTAACTACAACTTAGAACAAAGTGTCACTTTGTCGCACTCTGTTTTTTTTAGCCTCAAGAATGTTATTACCTAAAAAAACTAACCCCGGCCAAACTCTCATAACTTCGAGCTTGTTCTGGCTGAGCTGAAGCGCTCGTAATCGTTCTAATATTCCTACATTTCCTTGACAACTATACCCTCAACATCACTAAAACTAATGGTTTGCATCATTTTTATAGGTTCACAACTATCTTGAATTTGATTGCTCCCTTTCTTACTCTTTGATAACATTTCGCCCACTGAAATGCCCACATTGTATGATACCTGATCGGTCCCAAATAATGCACATATGGCGTCGCTCTGCTACAATGTCATAGCAAGATGTATGGCATCGCTGATCCACTGAAAAATCAGCACAGACCAACACATGAAAAAGGGATTTCGATGAAAGAAAAGAAAACCGAAAAACCAGCAGGCTGGGAAGAGGAAGTTTGGGAATCATCACCATTAATGGAACGTTCCCATCTAAAAAAGGACACCTATTTTGAGTGTTGGTGCCCCCATTGCGGTAAAGGGCTCAATGAGGGTGACCGGGCAGTATTCGAAATTGTGAACAATCGGGGAGAAAAAGGAATCAGTAAGGTTGCTTCGTATCTCAATGTACTGCAAAGAGAAAGCTCTATCCAGGTGGAAGATGATGAGGAACTCGCAGGTGTCTTTTGCCCCCATTGCCACACCTCAATGATAGAGCCGAACAAAATCTGCAAACAGGATAAATGCAAAATGGTTTCATTGAATGTCTCTGTATCAAACTCAAAGAAAATGAGGATGATCTTTTGCGTTCGCCAGACCTGCCGCTGGTACGAAATGAGTGATGAAGACAATGAGCGCCTCATTTTAAGGGATAGTCATGAATGGTAATGTCCCGGGTCGTCAAAATTGGACCCGATCTTTAACGGTACTCCTACTCATTGCAGCAGTCGCCACCATTGCCGGATACCTGATGCACGTTGAAGCTGATGCGAAAGGTCGGTTTTACCTGACCAGTTCAGCCGGATCAGTGCTCTTTGATCATACTGAGCATAGCCAAATACTGGACTCGTGTGCCCAGTGTCACCATGAGCAATATTCGGCCGAGTTCATCTTTGGTTGTATAGATTGTCATGATGACGACCTGTCTCCGGAAACCTTTGCTCACGAAGAGCTCATCACCCTGCACGATCGATCCTGTGATAAGTGTCACCCATCAAACGCTGAGCAAACCTCACCCAGCTCATGCAGACAATGTCATCCCGCTGTCCAGGCGGAGGAAAAGCAAAGTCCTGTTTGTCTTGAGTGCCATGATGAGGACTACACCCCGGGGATGGTTTCACACGATGAGTTGGTGGAGATAGAAGCGCATCAGTGCGGTGATTGTCATGCGAGCCGTTCTATCTCAGAGGCATATCATTCAAATTGCATCCCCTGTCATCTTAAGTCGGCTCCACAAAAATTTGCCCAGGAAGATGGAACCATCGTATGCGGCACCTGCCATCTACGCTGAGGAATATATATGCAAGGGCTATTAAAATTACTTGGAAAGAAAATAAAAATCGGTGGTACTATTGTGCCTGATCCTGATATTCAACAGGTTGAAGAGCCGGATCGGGTGGTGATTCCACTCGATTACCCCGGCCATATTCACTATTTGCCTGTCGTTGAAATTGGTGATTCGGTGCGCAAAGGCCAGGTTATCGGGAAATCTCGTATTGGCAACTGCGCCTTCGCCACAATCAGTGGGACAATCAAGGATATCACCTCTGTATGGACAGCCCAGAGTGTTCATTCACCCGCAGTTGTAATTGAGCAAAACGGTGAAGCGCCACTTTCTCCGCAGGAAATATTTGGAGACCCGGTTCCGCTGTTTGATGCCAAGGCTGCTCTGAACAGAATCAGGCTTGCCGGGGTTAACGCACCCTGGACCCTATCCGGCCGGGATTACCGTGAAGGAGAAATTTCAAAATTGCCACCCATTGAAAAGGTGGTGATTACCGGTGTTGATGAAGAACCGACCATTTTCAAATCACAGCTGCTGCTCGAACAAAACAGTCAAAGGGTTTTGGAGGGGTTGAAAAAAGTCAACACGCTGCTGCCCAACGCTCAGGTCTGGTTGACGGTACCCGGACACATGGAAGACTGGGCAAAAGAACAGTTTTCCGAATACGCAGAAATTCTGCCGCTTGCCCAGAGTTATCGGGTTCGAATACATCGTGAAGTAATTGCCTACATTACCGGAAAACGAGTCTCCATCAGAGATTCTTATATCAAGCATGGGATAGCCGTACAG
>QZLB01000073.1 GCA_004796425.1 Desulfobulbaceae bacterium
ATAGTTGACCGGTGAGAAGATTTCCGGTTTTTAGCTGAGCCCGAAGCCCTTTTGCAACCATTCTTCGTATCTGTACTTCAGGAGGCTCATCAGGCATCGTGTCAAAATTTAGTCGCTCTTTTTCAATGCCGATCTTTACCATTGTAGAGAATTCAAGTTGCTCAAAATCGGCCCGGGCCTCAATTTCTTTCACGCTGCCAATGCGCAACCCGCGAAACTCAACGGGAGCTCCGACGGACAACCCCCGTATGGTTTCAAAAATCTCGACGTAATAGTATTCTTCTATGGTGTACTTTTGGTCCATCGCTTCGTCGCGCGTCCGGTAGAGTGTGAAGCGACTATTTTCTTGGGCTTCAGCTTTAATTGAATCATCAAGACTTGAACTAAAGGCAATACCTCCCACCAGCATGGAAACCACCGATTCAGTATCAACGCGCAACCCATCGGCCGTAAGTTGAAGGTCTAATCCGCTGGCCAGCCAGAAGCTACTGTTTTCACGAACAAATTGATCAAAAGGACTGTCAATGAAGATGTGAATCACCACATTCGCGCCATTGTCATCGAGTTTGTAATCAACAACCCTTCCCACCCGTATCTGCCGAAAATAAACCGGTGATCCAGAATCAAGGGAGCCAAGGCGTCCGGCATTCAGGTAAAAATGTTTACCCTTCATGTCACTGGTCACAATCGGAGGTTTTTCCAGTCCCACGAAATGATCGATCAACTGGCCTTCCCTGGACGGTTCCATACCGATATAGACCCCACCAAGCAAGGTACTCAAGCCACTGACTTCGCTGGTTCCAACCCGGGCTTTCACCACCCAGAACTTACTGTTTTCAGTCAGGTAAGGCTCTGCTCCCTTCTGCATTTCAACGGTGAGCACGACTCCTTGCAGGTCTTTACCGATCTTCAACTCCTTGACCACGCCAACCTCGACATCCTTAAACTTGACTTTTGTTTTACCAACTTCAAGTCCCTCAGCGGTTTCAAAGCTGATGGTAATTACGGGACCTTTCTCGGTAAGACCTTTGTAGGCAAGCCACCCGCCAACCAATAACGCAACCAGCGGTACCAACCAGACGATGGAGATTGACCGTTTCTTTTGAATAACAGGTGATGCTGCAGAGGGTTTTTGAGATGATGATTCAGTCTGCGTTGTCATGTACGTCCTCAATATTATCCCAGATGAGTCGGGGGTCAAAAGTTTCAGCTGCGAACATCGTAATTACCACAACGGCTGCAAAATAAAGGGCAGCTGATCCTGCCTTCATATTCGCCAGGGCGCCGAGCTGTAACAAGGCAACCAAAATGGTAACGACAAAAATATCAAGCATGGACCAACGTCCAATTGCCTCAGTTATCCGATAAAGTCTGGTGCGATCAAGCGGCCGCCACTGCCACTTGAACTGCACTGACAGCAAGAGCATGATCAGTATCAGAATTTTCATTAACGGCACGAACACGCTGGCGATAAAAATAATTAAGGCGATTCCCCAACTGCCAAATTGAATAAAGAAAATGACACCGCTCATGATAGAGTCGGATTGAATCGTTCCCAATGTTGTGGTGTGGGTAATGGGCAGAACATTAGCGGGAATATAGAAGATCAATGCGGCAATAACCAGGGCCCAGGTTCTGCTGATACTATTTGGTTTGCGGGAATGCAAAATTTCGCCGCACCGGGGACAATAGCCTTTCCCCGAAGGTTTTCCACAAAGGAGGTGGCAGCGGTGGCAGGAAACCATCCCTGATTGTTTTGCGGTGAAAAAATCAGCCATATTCAATACTCGACCCGCTCCCAAAGCTGGTGTTCATCAAAGACTACCAAGATGGTGGCAAGAACAAAGATCAAACCCATAAAGGAGAACAGTGCCACTCCCGGAATCATCTCGGCCATTTTCGCCAGCTTAAACCCGGCAACCATAATTCCGAGCATAAATATCTCGAGCATCCCCCACGGTTTGAGTTGGACATAAAACCTCAAAACCCTGGCGAGATGCCGGGGAACTTTCCCCATCTTTAGAGGAACCAGCATATAAAGCAAACATATCAGATTTATCGCAGGTACGAGAATTACGGTAAGCAGCACCAAGGTGGCAATGAGTGCCATATCCTGGAAGTAGAGTTCATAGATACCGGAGGCCAGAAGCGTCTCACGGACCTGGGAGCCCATTTTGAAGCCCAGAAAAGGATGGGTATTGGCGATGATGAAGAGAATTACCCCAGCAATAGCCAGGGCAAGGGAGCGGTTCAAACTGTCATGACGTGGGCGATAGAGCAGACAGCCGCACCGATGGCAGCGTGCAGCACCTCCTGGAGGTATATCGCCAAGGGTGTGTATCAGATCACATTCATGGCAGGCAATATGCGATGATGAGGCCATTTATTTCACAAAGATGAAGTGGAAAAAAACATTCGATTCGCGCTGGACCATAAAATAGTATGAACGGTAGCTGAATACAAGCCAACAATCCGTACATTTTAAAAATGGGCTTTCCTTCTAAATGCATAGTTGTTTTGAAATCTCATCGGTGACCTGCTTTTTCTACACCTTTTAAGAACTTCACTTTTTTTCTTGACCTGTCTATAGCTTCACACCTCATCAT
>QZLB01000015.1 GCA_004796425.1 Desulfobulbaceae bacterium
CCCATGGAATCAAGGTGCGTCTTGAGAGTGGTCTTGTCGGGAGAGTGAAATCAATTCACCCAACAAAATAGTGCGCGGTACCATCCAGTTGAAAGCACGTTTGGTATTTTGAATATTATTCAGTTGAGGTCCTCAGCAAGCGGACCTTGGTAAGAATCTTTATTACTCAATCGTAGAACGCTTACGTTCCCTAAAAGTTTTACTTGGATCTCTTCAGTAAAAATATGTTGCGTAAGCAACCATCCCTTGGGAAGTATGGGTGGTTCAGAAGAAGATTCAAGGCTTTTCGAAACACCGATAAACTTCTCTCTATCTGGACTCGTGAGAACACTCACACTACGGCCAGCGGAGTAACGCAAGGTATGATATTTTTCAAGTTCTGTTCTGCGAATAAGACCCTGATCATCAACACGTTTGCCAACTGAGTGTAACCGGACCACCTGAACGAATTGTTTTCCAAAAACGTACATATAGTTATAGTGACCCTCTGGGCATCCCGGTGATTTAAGAAAAACCCCATTGTCTGACAACGGAATGCGGGGGTCGTTTTTAAACCATAAGAGCCAATGAAATGGCAGAGAAAAATCCTCGAATGACTCGGGATTCCAATCTCCTGTAGCCCACACTTCACGACCGGCAAGATTAACCAATTCATAGCCAGCCCCTTCATTTTTAAATACTGGTCGATTCGAAACACAGTATACCCTGTCAGCCTGGTTGCATCCTGTCACCATTCCAAGAAGGATCAATGACGAGACCGATAGCCAATGAAATAACCTTGTTTTTAACATGCGATCCCCTGAAACCATATCACTCCAGTATGACGGCTAAAGGTGTTGCGCAACGCATTATCGTTCAGCACTGGACTGGCTCTTCAACGTCTGAAATTAATAAATCCATGCTCCCCCTATTTTCAAATGATGCATAGATCAACCGATAATTATCGAATCACCTCGTCACTCCGTTGTTTTGTAAATCGAAACATAGGTCAGTGTTTTTGGGAGCCTGGCATCACTGAGCGTCGCTTCTACCCTCAAGCGGTCATTGACAACCTGGTAGTTTGTCTTTCGTACCCCGCCACCATTACGGGCAGTAATAACCAGAAGTGATCCTTCCATCATCGCAGTAACAAAGGCCCGTCCTCCCTTCCCCGACACTTCGACAGGAGGGCCGCCAAGGTCAAGGTTAATGTGGTCGGTTCCATAAGTAATTGATACCACTGAGTCAGCAGTAGAAATACTAAGTACAGGTGGAGGGGAAGTACGCTCAACGAGGCGGCTGCGTGCCTTACCCTGCTGGAATGGTCTCATATGGCGGATCACCTCATCTATAGCCCGAAGACGCTCTTCTGCTTCTCGCTCTGTTTGTACCAGACGCCAATGACCATCCAGCGGTGATGATTTTTCGGAGGCACAGGCACAGTATGCTATCGCCAATAGGTTAGCCAAAATTGCGATGGCTAAAGTCAAAGGAAACTTCAGAGGACTCATTGCTCATATCTCCTTAAATAAATGCTGGATGGATGTTTTCGTCTCCATGGTTTCAAGGTAGCCATTTGGCAATTGATTAAAAACTGGCTGAATCCTTCAGTCCTGAAAATTTATTTTCGGCCAAAAGATCGACCAAACCTTCTGCCAAGGCAGCTACCCCTTCCCTTAAGCCTCTGATGCTATTGGCGTGCGCCGAGATATTTGCCAAACCAACGGTTTGGCCATCGGTAGCATCCTGCATCCTAATTTGCATAACAATCTGTTTCTCAAAAGTCCCATCAGCCACATGAATAACTGATCCAGACATTATCAATCCCTTTCCCGAACCAGTTTTGTTAACGAATCCTGATAACTCACCATCTACTTCATTGTTTAATTCAACCAGCAGCTCATTGCTGAGCAGTCCGCCGACATTGCTGGTGAACGGTTTGACATCAAGGTGGTCGTATGAATGCAGGTTTCTAACCGGGCTGATCGTCATGATCTCGCTGGTCCCACCACGAGCCGTATCGACGACAGTCATGGCCAGCATGCCACAGCCGGTCATACATGACAGACCAATCGCCAATAACATGATTGCACATATTTTATTCATACTTTTCTCCTGCTATTTTAGGTGCTCGGCCTTATGGGTATAAAGATAACCGATTCCACGTATCGATTTTATGCGCTCTTCCCCGTCAAGATGTTTTCCCAATTTGCGACGCAAGCTGGAAACATGAACATCAATACTTCTATCAAAAGGGGATAGTTCTCTGTTAAGCACTTTGGTTGCAAGCTCTTGCCGACTCAGAACTTTTCCAGAGCTGCGAAGTAATTCTTTGAGAAGTGAAAATTCCAGGGTGGTTAACTTGACCTTTTGATCTGCAAGAAGCGTCGTATAGGTATCAAAATTGAGGGTGATATCACCGTATGATTTAATTGCTGACCTCTCCAGTGCTTCAATCTGCTGGAGTGAAAAGGTGATTCTTCTCTTAATCGCCCTGATTTTGGCAAGTACCTCACGCGGGATAATTGGGTCACTTAACACATCGTCCGCACCCAACTCCATGGCAATGCTGTTCTCGATTTTGTCATCACCAGCACCGACAACGAGAATTGGTATCGTGGTAAACGATCGAATTCTTCTGATCGGCTCAAACCTCATGGGGTCAGTTACTCTGACAGCGATCAGCACGATATCACATGACTCATTTTGTAGCTCCGTAATCCCGCCATCCTGATCTTGAACTGTTCGAGTTCTATACCCTGCCGAATGCAGATAATTGGCCAGTAATTCTGCAGATTCTCTTTCAATATCGATAAGATAAATCAAACCATTCGATTTACTGTCAGGTTGCATCTCAATGCTCATCCCCCCTGATCTATCGATTACGTTTCTCATATTCTCTTTACAAATATTTACATACACTTAACAAATTTTCACGCTCCTATGACCGATACAGACCTGAAGCGCAGGCAGATCAGGCCCTGTCTGTTCAACAGGTAAATTTGTTCGACAGTGCGTTTTCGTATTGACGAACATACAATCGCAAGAGGTGTTGCTATGAGTAGTATCGGGAGCATTGGTAGTAGCATGATGCAAGCCATGAATACGCAGTCATTCAAACGGGCAGATCCGGGAAAAATGTTCAGCAAAATCGATACCGATGGTGATGGTGGTATCAGCCAGGCAGAACTCGACGCAGTTGCCAATAAGGTGGTACAGCGCACTGGGTATTCACCAGACGTTGCTAATGCAGTAGACACCCATGACCTCGATGGCGATTCGAAGCTCAGCCAGGAGGAAATGAAAAACATGATGATGGAGCGTCTGCAACAAATGGTGCCACCCTCAACCTCAACCACCGGTGTCTCACCGCACCTGGCAACCCTGGCATACCAGACGAATACAGATGATACCCTAACGGGTACTTTGCTTGATCTAATCGACACGTACGCCACCAATTTAAGTGTTGAGAATTCCGACCATCCGCTATTGAGATCATGAGAAGCCCACCCACCCAACCTGATATCTGGCCTGCAGTGGGTGGGTGGCCCGTTAAACCTATAAGCAGGAGATAAGTCCACAAATATGGGTACCACCTCGCCCCCTTTCTTTCACTCATCAATGCTTGGCGAAGTGATTGAATAATACCTGCAACATGTACTCATCATGTTGGTGGACTAATTGATTAAAAGTCCGTAGGCTTATATTCTATACTCATAGGATATCCTGCAAATTGTTAGATATTGTGGAAAGATTGTGCAAATTTGATTTTTGTACCGTGTTGACCGGTATTGCTGACTTGATTTGAATTCAAACACTAATAAAAACAAACAGGAGGTGCCGAGCGAATGATCGTACCCCCCTGTAATATTGGCACAACCGATAGGATTCGCCCCCCTGATCTACGCTAAATTCTACCCAGAATCCATTAATTTCATATTTCGTGCCTACTCTAATCAAGTTTTACCAGTCATACTCCTCTGATTTGACTGAATTTTATCACTTTAGTGTTAGCTTGCCGTGATTGCAGTGAATCTACCGTAGCGATAAGGGCTCCCGGTCTAGCCGGAAATGACGATGGTATGAAGTCGCTTCGTTGCCTAAGATGCAAATCATATTTACTGTGTACAGGGAAAGCAGCTTTTGCAAAACCCAATTGGAGGTTCACCGTTCATGTCACGCTCGCCTTTTTTCCCCGCTTTTGAATCCCTGCCTAAGGCCATTCCCATATTTCCCCTTGCCGGAGCGGTTGTCATGCCAGGTGTCCAGCTGCCGCTCAACATTTTCGAGCCGCGCTATCTCAACATGGTGCAAGATGCACTGGCCAACGACCACATCATCGGTATGATTCAGCCGGTTCGGGATACTGGTGAAGAAGCAGTGCAGTTGCAACGCGTCGGCAGTGCCGGGCGCATTACCTCCTACAGCGAATCTGATGATGGGCGGATTATCATGGTGCTCACGGGTATCTGCCGTTTCGGTGTATATGAAGAAATTGGTGAGTTTAAGGGTTATCGCAGGGTTATCGCTGATTGGTCCTCGTTTGCCAGTGATTGCGACGAAGAAGACGTGCAATTATCAAATCGTGCAGGATTATTTGAGATCTTGCATCATTATATTGATGCGCGGCAGTTGGAAATCTCCTGGGATGATCTTGGCAAGCTAGCGGATGGGCCGCTCATCAACCTGTTATGCTCCTACCTACCGTTTGAACCAGAGGAAAAACAGGCGCTTATTGAGACGATTGGGCTCGATGAGCGTGCCGAGCTGATGCGCGGGTTGATGAACCTCTATGTCGCCACGCGGCAGAGCCTTGGTGATAAACCGCACTAGTGTATTAATTAACCACGCCTTGATAATTCAGTACGCCTGCTCGGTGTTGGAATAATATATGTTTGCAATACCCTCTTCTCTGACTATTTTTCTACAAAAACAAAAAGCGGTTAGGCTCATTGAAGCCTGACCGCTTTATATATGGCACGCCCGAGAGGATTCGAACCTCTGACCTACGAATTAGAAATCGGTTCAAGCCGATTTCTACGGAAGTAAAAGATAGTAAACAAAGGTAAGAAGTTATTTTAATTACATGAAAACAATACATTAATAACCACAAACCTCCTGAAGCTAGCAATCTCTACTTACCTTGATTTAGTCGTTTCATTACAAGTCACCCTAGCATTTGACACGATTACCATTGCTATTCATATCATTTATGATACGTTTATGTTATGCAAACGAATCATTGGATATGGCAATACAAAAACTGGCCCAATTTTATTTTTGATGCAAACACCTTGATCTCAGACTTGGGGACTGCCTCACAGTTAATTGGAGAACTAGAAGCAATTAGTCGCTCAATCTGTGGAGAGGAAAGACTCGCCGCTCTGGAACGTGTCTTAGCAGATGATGCGATAGAAACGTCAGCCATTGAAGGTGAAATCCTACGTCGAAGCTCTGTACGAAGCTCGATTCGCAAAAGAATCGGTTTACCTGTTGAGCAAAACGATTGGGATGACCGTGCCGATGGACTGATCTCGATGCTCTTCGATGCCAGGAATACAAAGACATCCCCTTTAACAGAAGAAAGACTTCTCAGTTGGCATGCAGCATTATTTCCCACAGGTTACTCAGGCTTAAAAAAAATTCGTGTAGGAAAATACAGGGGCGAAGAAGAAATGCAAATTGTTTCTGGTCCTGTGGGTCGGGAAATAATTCATTATATAGCTCCACCACGAGATGGATTAAACGAAGAAATGGTTAGCTTTCTTGATTGGGTAAACTCAAATGATGAGCATCCCCCTTTACTCAAAGCAGGAGTCGCTCACCTCTGGTTTATCATGATCCATCCCTTTGACGACGGGAATGGTCGTGTTGGAAGAGCAGTCACAGACTACATAATGTCCATCAATCACCCTTCGCTTATGCAAGTGATTTCCTTCTCAAAGCATTTTAACCTAGACAGAAAGGGATATTACAGTGTTCTGGAAAAAGCTGGTAAACAGGGCCTCAACATCACAGATTGGTTGAAATGGTTTCTTCAAACGACTATTTCCTCAATGCGAGAAGCACAGTGGATAGTGGACAGAGTCGTGATGAAGGCCCAGTTTTGGCAATTGCACAAAGATACACCTCTCAACAAACGGCAGATCAAAGTAGTTAATCGCCTTCTTGATACTGGTGAACAATTTGAAGGAGCCATGACCACCCGGAAATATGCCAGTATGACAAAATGCAGCAAAGTTACTGCGAGTCGTGATCTTGCAGACCTTTCAGAAAAAGGAATTCTCCAAAAAACTAAAGCAGGAGGAAGAAGTACCGGCTACGACATACGCCTGACAAACACCAAAAATACCTAAGGGAAACACCATCAAGCCAGTCTTAACTTATACAAGAGTAGTGGAAGTTTTGATCAAAGTAGCCAGTTTCAAGCTCAACAACCTGTTTGACTGTTTTAATTTTCACGCACTCATGACTGAAAGTCCTAAACGTTGGTAACTAGTGGCCTAAAACTAAACAAGCACCTAGCTAAAAAGAAGCTAGGTGCTTGAATATATGGCACGCCCGAGAGGATTCGAACCTCTGACCTACGGATTAGAAGTCCGTTGCTCTATCCAGCTGAGCTACGGGCGCTTATGGTCGATATTGCCTGGATTATCTCACAGGACGGTCTATATTACAAAAAGATTAGTAAAAAGCAACCTGATTCTCTATTCCTCTTCATCGTCTGAGACCCGCTTCCAGAGGGGACCGTTGGCGGTATCGATTACCGCAATACCACGTTGGGCAAGATCATTGCGGGCTTTATCGGCGGTTTCCCAATCCTTTTCCACCCGGGCCTTTTCCCGCAACTGAATCAGTGCATCAACTTCAGGTTCCAACGGACAACCCTGCAGCTTGAAGATCTTCAACACCTGGTTGATGGTGTTGAGCTTTTCGATAATGTAGTTCTTCTGGTCGCGGTCGAGGTGATTGACCTGCAGGATTGGATTGGTTTTCTTAATAAAGTTATAGATCGCTGCCATCGCCAGAGATACATTGAGATCATCATCCATCGCGGTGAAGAACTGTTCTTCCATGGCGGAAACGTAGGCGGTTACCTCCGGATGTGGTCGGCCGGGTGGCAGACAGAGTAATTTGATCGTAAACTCATCCAACCGCTTCAAGGCAGTCCGGATACTGGCAAGTCGTTTGAGTGAAAAATTGATTGGTTTGCGGTAATGAACGGTCAGGAGCAGAAACCGAATTTCACGACCGGTAAAACCCATGGCCAGTAAATCTTTGAGGGTGACCACGTTATTATTTTCCGATGACATCTTTTTGCCATCAACCAGCAGCAGCTCCGAGTGCATCCAGTATTTTGCCAGCGGTTTTCCAGTTACCGCTTCGGCAATCGCGATCTCGTTTTCGTGGTGCGGGAACATCAAATCCCTACTTGAGGTATGAATGTCGAGAGTTTCCCCAAGGTAGCCGGTGGACATCGCTGAACACTCGATGTGCCAGCTTGGCCGAACATTGCCCCACTCCGTTTCAAAGAAGATGCCTTTTTTCAACTCGGACAGGGTGGAACGTTTGAGCAAGGTGAAGTCTCGCGGGTTGTCCTTTTCGTAATTATCCAGATCAACCGTTTTACCGAGCTGGATCTTCGAGAGGTTAATACCGGAGAGTCTACCGTATCGTTCAAACTTGGAGATATCGAAATAGATCGAACCGTGCTTTTCATAGGCAAACCCTTTATGCATCAGCTTGTGGCTGATTTCTATCATGTCCTGCACATGATCCGAAGCTTTCGGGTACCCCGTGGCGCGGCGCACCCCGAGGGTATCTATATCAGAGAGGAAACTGTCGATGTAGCCTGAGGTGAATGTTGTCAGGTCAACACCGGCCCTTTCAGCTCCTTCGATAGTGTTGTCATCCAGGTCGGTAAAATTCATATAGGAGTCGACTTTATAACCCCGACTCTCCAAATATCTGACCATCAGATCGGAAACCACAAAGCGTCGACAATGGGAAAGGTTGGCCCGTTCATACGCCGTCGGACCGCAGGAATAAAAGGTCACCTCCCCTTCCTTCTGAGATCTGAACACTTCCTTCTTCTTGGACATGGTATTGAAGAAGCGTATGGTTGATTCCTTCTCCTCTTCCAAGTCAGCTTTGGGGGTAAAGAGCGGGGTACTCAAATACCGCTCACCACCATCCGGCAGCAGGACGACCACCATTCCCGCTTCAAGTTCTTTACAATAGTCAATGGCCGCAGACATGGCAGCACCACTACTCATCCCGACCAGCATTCCCTCATGGCTGGCAAGCTTTCGAGCCATAGAGAAGGCATGATCATCATCGACATGGACAATATCATCGGGTACCGATTTATCAAAAATCCCGGGCTTATATGATTCTTTCATATTTTTAAGCCCCTGGATCTTGTGTCCCAGATGGGGTTCGACCGCGATGATCTGGACATGTGGCTGATGTTCTTTGAACCAGGCGCACAGACCCATCACTGTCCCTGTCGTCCCCAGGGTTGCGACCAGGTGGGTAACCTTACCATCGGTCTGGCTCCAGATCTCAGGTCCGGTACTATTATAATGAGCTCGCCAGTTTGCTTCGTTGTTATACTGGTCGGTCAAAAAATATCGATCAGGAAATTCCCGGACCATGGCATATGACTTCTCGATCGCTCCATCGGTGGCGCGAGCTGCAGGAGTAAGCAGAATTTCAGCGCCATAGGCCTGCATGATTTTACGACGTTCAATTGAGGCAGATTCGGGCATCACCAGAACGCACCGATACCCTTTTGCGGCACAAACCATTGCCAGTCCAATTCCGGTGTTACCACTGGTGGCCTCCAGGACGATTTTGTCTTTGGTCAAATCGCCGGATTTTTCGCCCGCCTCTATCATCGAGAGCGATATCCGTTCCTTGACTGAACCACCCGGGTTTCGCGACTCAAGCTTACCCAGGATCGTCACGTTCGGGTTCGTACTCAACCGGTTGATTTTGATCAGCGGAGTATTGCCTATTGATTCCAGTATATTGTCGTAGATCATCTATTCTGTTTTATCTCTCATGCAATGAAGGTAATTCAAGAACTTATGGGCTTAATTGAGCCGTACCAGAGCTTACTCCTTTTGCTCCCACGGTCAAGTTATTTCTCTGTTCAGAACTTTATGGATACTACCGGGGATTATCAGAATCCTCAAGCTGACATGCGCGGCTCAAATACCAGAGCCTGATCAATGATTCTCTGACACGCTCATCAGCAATACTGCTCACTTGGTTGGTAAAAGCGGCAACTTCATCTTCAGGTGGCCGAATAAAGCTTATTTTGGGTTCTTTGGTCTGCTTATCTTTAGGGCTAAAGTCGCCAAGGACAAACTTTATATCCGAGAAATGTGAGATCTTTAAGAACTTATTGAGGCTGTCCAACAGAACCATTTTCTGGAACTGAAACTGCTGCATCCACGCTGAGTTTTCGACTTCGAGCCACAATACATTTTTGACAACCTTCAAAGGCCGGGCATGAGAAGCAAAATCTGCATCCACCAGATTCTCCCATTCAACAAAAACCCGGTGCTGATCAAACTTCTGCTCCCACCCCTTGTCCTTAAGAACAGTGGGTACGGTGGTATTAATTTTCCTGACCCCTTTGGGTAATGTTTTCTTGGCTTTTCTCATCATAACGCAAGGCATCGCTTTTCTACGTTTTACTTCTTCCAAGCCCATCTGACAAGATACACAAAAAAAAACGGACCCGCATGCAAGGGAAGGCATGCGGGTCCGTCAGTGCCAGGAGTCTTACTGGCAGAGGTACTTAGTAGATTGAGAGGTAATTCTCGAGTTCCCACTCAGTTACTGAACAGCGGTAGGAATCCCATTCTGCTTCTTTTGCTTCAATGTATTTCTCGAAGATGTGATCACCAAGAGTCTCTTTCGAAAGTGGATTAGCTTTGAAGATATCAAGCGCTTCCTTCAAGCTGCCTGGCAATACAGTGACGCCTTCAGCTGCCATCTGCTCATCATTCATCTCGAAGATATCTTTGTCTACTGGTCCCGGAACCGGCAGGTCATTCTTGATGCCGTCTAGACCACTGTTCAGCATCATTGCCAGGGCCAGATAGGGGTTGGTGCTTGGATCGGGGCAACGAACCTCTGTACGGGTGGACATGCCACGAGCAGCAGGAATACGAACTAATGCGGAACGGTTGGATGCAGACCATGCGGCATAAACCGGTGCTTCGTAACCTGGAACCAGACGCTTGTAGCTGTTTACCAGCGGGTTGGTTACGGCAACGAAACTTGGCGCGTTCTTCAGGATACCGGCAATATACTTATAAGCGGTGTTGGAAAGCTGCAGATCTGATGACTCCTCAAAAAATGCGTTGGTGCCGTCAAGGTTGAACAGCGACTGGTTGGTATGCATACCGGAACCATTGATACCAAAGATCGGTTTCGGCATAAAGGTCGCATGCAGACCGTATCTGGCTGCAACTGATTTAACAACCCATTTGAAGGTGATGGTATTGTCGGCACAGGCCAGGGCGTCAGCATACTTGAAGTTAATTTCGTGCTGTCCCTCAGCAACTTCGTGATGCGAAGCTTCAATCTCAAAACCCATTTTTTCCAGAGTCTCGATGATTTCACGACGACAATCATTAGCCTTATCTTCAGGATCAAGTGAGAAATAGCCGGCGACATCGCTGGTCTCTGTGGTCGCTCTACCATTTTCGTCTACTTCAAAAAGGAAGAATTCCGCTTCGGTACCGACGTTCATGGTATATCCCATCTCTTTTGCTTCAGCAAGAACCCGCTTGAGGTTCACCCGCGGACAACCTTCGAACGGGGTCTCACCATCTGCACGATATACGTCGCAAATGATACGAGCTGCAGCGATACCTTCCTTATTCCTCCAGGGAAGGACTACAAAAGTGTCATAATCGGGAATCAAGTACATATCGGATTCATTGATACGTACAAAACCGTCGATAGAAGATCCATCAAACATGATTTTTCCATCCAGCGCTTTTTCAATCTGGCTGCGCGGGATGGCCACATTCTTCATGAATCCGAAAATATCAACGAACTGGAGGCGGAAGAAATGAATATTCTCCTCCTCGACAATTTTCATTATTTCGTCTCTGGTCATTTGGTTGTCTCCTTAACAATTGTTTGTCTGAATGATTCTGATCGAGCGTTAATCAGCTACAAACCGTTTACCAATTTGTTACATTTTTTGCAAGTGAAAATTTACAATATTAATTTTTGTTACAATATTGTTATTTTTGGTCCTATTCCTGATCTGCACCGATGGCATGCATCAGTCCACTTATCACTTCCCTGCCAAATTCATCCGAGGTGATCTTTTCCCCATTTCTATCAAGCACATAAAAGACATCAATAAGCTGACCAATCTCAGTAGCGATAAACGCCTTATAAATATTGATGCCAAAATCGGCGAGAGACTGGGTTATTTGATACAGTTGGCCCGGTGTATCGGCCGCATGGACCTCGATAATGGTGAATTCATCTGAACCGCCATTGTCGAGGTCAACCCGAAATTCCTGATCGCCGGTCAACTCCCGTTTTCGAGTCAAAGAGCTTTTCAGTTTCTCATAGAGCCGGTAGCTCAAACCAATCCGATGATTTATTGCCTTATCAAGATCATCATTCAGGCGCTTCCAGTCGCGCTCATCAAATCCAAGCCCATCGGATGGGCGGACATCGATCACATCAACCACGGTTCCATCATCCCACGTAAAGATCTGCGCATTAATCACCGTCAGGCTGTTCAGCGTCATCACACCACAGATTTTCGCCAACAGCCCCGCATGATCATGGGACATAACCAGGATTGACCAATGGTCTTGCGAGTCAGTGGCAATCACCAGCGAACGTTGCCGGATTACCCGATAATAATCCCGGTGAAGTTTGAGATGCTCGAGAATGGTCCCTGGTGTAAAACTGGAGAGATAGTCCGAGGACAAATCATCCACCGACATTTTCAGATCGGATTCGCCGGCCACAAGCCCCGCGACCTGCTCACGCATCCAGGCAACCCCCTCCTCCATCTGCCGATCAACCATATCCTCGGGCGCCGCCTCATCATCTGCGTGCTCGAGGTAGGCATACACCTTCAGGTACATATCGCGCATCAGGGTGGCTTTCCAGTCACTCCAAGCAGATGGGCCGGTCGCCCGGGAGTCTGCGACTGACAACAAATAGAGCATTGCCAAACGCTCTCTTCTGCTGATGGTTTCCGCGCAACGCTTGATAAACGCCATATCGTTCAAATCTCGCCTGAGTGCATTCTCCGGGATGAACAGGTGGAACTCCACCAGAAAGGCCAAATCTTCGATCTGCTCAGTATCAAGCGAGAGTCGTCTGCCGATCGCAGAGACCAGCTCCGCTCCGTATTCAGAGTGGTCACGCCCGGAATTCTTACCAATATCATGCAGCAGCGCGGCAAGAAACAATGGTTTTTCCAGACGGGATACCAGACGGGCAATCTCTGGTTCTTCCTCAACAACCCGATGCAGCTCGAGAACCGACTGTAACAAATGTCGGTCAACAGTATAAATATGGTAGACATCATGTTGCGCCAACGTGTCAATATGTGCAAACTCCGGGATATAGGCGCTGAGAAGACCGGTTTCAAGCATCCCCTCAAGTGTTGCCGCAAGGTGTTCACTACTTAATAGCACAGCCAGAAATGGATTAGACATGCGCGGAGATGACCGGAGCTTGTCACTGATCAAGCCGAGATTTTCAGTGATGGCCATCTTTGAACGGTGATGAATCGGTGCGCCAAGTCGTGAAGCAGCGAGAAAAGCGCGCATCAGCAAGTAAGGTTTGGCCTTGAGCTCTTCGGGTTTTGCGCTCAACTGTATTTTCCCACCACGCAGCTCTATCCTCTCTTCTACCTGCCGGTCAGGCATACTTGGCAAACCGCCCGCTAAACCAAGTATTTCATTGACGTGATCAAAAAACAGATCCGCCGTTACCGCAACGGTTCGCAAATGACCATAAACATCGCGCATGAAGTGTTCGACCACGGAACTGTGACCATCATCACCATAGCCAAACGCCACGGCCATCTCTTCCTGCTGCTCGAAGAACAGCTGATCGTTCTTTCGGCTACTGATATAATGGAGCCGATTACGAATCCGCACCAACATGTTATGGGCATTTTCAAATCGTTCACCCTCAGACTGAAGGAGGAAGCCCGAATCAACAATCCCCTGGATACTATCGATCCCGAAGACAACCTGGGCAACCCAGACCATCGACTGCAGATCCCTGAGCCCCCCTTTGCCCTCTTTAATATTGGGCTCAAGCAGATACGAGTGAGTACCGAAACGGGCCCGACGCTCCTGACTGTATTCGTTTATCTGCTGAACAAAATCTGCTCGTTTGCCATCGACGAATTTGCGCCGATAGAGCTGTAACAACTCATCGAACAGTTCCTGCGATCCGGCAACGAGGCGGGCATCAAGCAGGGCGACCTGAAAAACAAAGTCGTCTCGCGCCTGCTCCAGCGACTCTTTGATAGTTCTGACCCCGTGCCCCACCTCATAACCGGTATCCCACAGGGGATAAAGCAGTTTGTCGACAACCCCGCTCACCTTTTTGCGAAATTTCTTCGAGAAGAGGATCATCAGATCAATGTCTGAAAACGGGAATAGCTCTTGGCGGCCATACCCGCCAAGAGCTATTACTGCAACGTGCGCCTGTGCATCTTGATCCTCGATGGTCTCAAAAAGCTCCTTGATAAAGGTGTCGGCAAGCGCGCTATGGTCACTGAGCAGCCTGGTACCACTCAGCCCCCGAGACCAGAGGTCATCGAGGGCTTGTTTCTGTTTCTTTAAGATTATTGTCATACCGTGCGATTAAACAGCGTCCTGATTTTCCTCCCCGGTTCTCACCCTGACAATGCGCTCTATCGGCAGGACAAATATCTTTCCATCACCTATTTTCCCAGTATTGGCTGCTTCACGTATTTTTTCAACAACCTGATCCACGCTTGAAGCAGGCACGACAATCTCGATTTTCACCTTCGGGATGAAATCAACTACATATTCAGCCCCACGATAGATCTCAGTATGCCCTTTCTGGCGACCATATCCCTTCACTTCGGAAATTGTCATTCCCTTGATGCCGATTTCATTTAATGCATCTTTCACATCATCAAGCTTGAATGGTTTGATGATCGCTTCAATTTTTTTCATGATTCAAATCTCCTCAGCATACCTGCACCTCAGGCGCAGGTTTTTTCCGGGTTTAATTATTATAGGCAGTCTCTGAATGTTCGGTAGAGTCAAGGCCGGCCACTTCATCCTCTTCAGAGAGTCGCAAGCCGAGCGTAACATCAATTGCTTTGAATATAACCCAACTGACGACAAAGGCATAGACACTTACGATAACGGCTCCTTTGATCTGCGTAAAGAGCTGGGCTGCATTACCGGCAAGCAGGCCATCTACACCGCCCGGGTTCACCGCGGTTGAGGCAAAAATACCCAGACAGATGGTACCCGCCAAACCACCAACACCATGGATACCAACGACATCGAGTGAATCATCAAGTTTCATCCTCCCCTTCATAGAAACAAATGAGAAGCAAAGCACACCACCGATCAAGCCTACAATAATTGCCGAATTTGGCCCGACAAATCCTGCAGTCGGAGTTATGGTAGCGAGACCGGCAATTGCACCTGAGGCTGCGCCAAGGATGGTTGGCTTGCCCTGGGCTCCCCATTCCATGGCGACCCACATGGCCATTCCCGCCATTGCGGCAAGGTGAGTAGCAACAAAAGCCGTCGCTGCAATCTCGTCGGCGGCAAGCGCAGAACCTCCGTTAAAGCCAAACCAGCCAAACCAGAGCAGCGCGGTACCCAACACGGTCATGGGTAAATTGTGCGGCATAAAACTGGCTCGCCCGTAACCTTTTCGCGCACCAATAACCAACACACCGGCCAGCGCAGCCATACCGCAGGTCGCATGGACCACCAAACCACCGGCAAAGTCCAGAACCCCCATGGAGCCGAGCCAACCGCCGCTCCCCCAAATCCAGTGGCAGACCGGATTATAGACAAAGATGGCCCAGAGGATTGAAAAGATAATGAACGGCACAAAACGAACCCGCTCAGCAAATGCTCCGGTAATCAGCGCCGGGGTAATGATGGCAAACATACATTGATAGATCATAAAGACTATTTGTGGAATAGTAGTCGCGTAGTCGGGACTCGGCTCACTGGTCACTCCGTTGAGACCAAACCAGGAGAGATCACCAACAAAACCGCCAATGGTCGGTCCAAACGACATGGAGTACCCCAGGTACACCCATTCGATGGATATCAGAGAGATCATAAAAAGACTTTGCATGATCGTCCCGAGAACATTTTTCCCACGTACCATGCCCGCATAAAAAAGTGCGAGCCCCGGCGTCATGAGCAGCACCAGGGCTGCTGAGATCAAAATAAATGCTGTGTCCGCTTGGTTCATTTCTCTGCCTCCTTCTAGCCAGAATGATGACAATTGCGTAATTTTCGAAACAATAATTACATTATTGTAGCAATACTTGTAATGTGAACAGTGATACTAACACAATTGGAATGAATTTCAATGTCTTTGTTTTAAGTAAATTCTACTTCTCAAACACTATCTGCTCTATTTTATATGCAATGTTTTGAGCCGTATGCTTTCTATGATCACACCACATCACAATATTGTGTTGAATTTTATTTTGCGCTGAGATCTTGCAAATAGTATATGATTTGTTGTTGTTTTTTTTGCTCGACCATTTTTTCTTCCGTGTGTTGACGAAATCTCGGTTCCATGCTTTAAAGTCAGAATCATTCTTTTCCCCCAAAAATAATAGCGAGTGCTCCAATGAAGATACATGACAAACATTATCGGACTATCTGGTCCACCGAAGACACTCCGGCCCTCGTTGAAGTCATTGACCAGCGGGTATTGCCGTTCACCTTTACAACGGTCACCATGGCCACCCCGCAGGATGCCCATGACGTCATTAAAGATATGGTTGTCCGGGGAGCAGGACTGATAGGTGCCACTTCAGGCTATGGCATGTACCTGGCTGCCCTGAACGCATCGGATGCCAATTTCAAGCAAGACATGATTGAATCAGCTGCGCTGCTTAAGTCTGCCCGGCCAACCGCCACCAACCTAGCCTGGGCAGCGGACCGGATATTGAAGGCCACCAGCGACTGTCTAAACAAAGAAGAATTAATAAAAACAGCCTTTAAAGAAGCCTCTGCTATTGCCGATGAAGATGCAGAATTCTGCCGGCAAATCGGACTGCATGGCGTGGATTTAATAAAAGCTATCTGGGAGAAAAAAGGGCGGCGTACCGTCAATATCCTGACCCACTGTAACGCCGGCTGGCTTGCGTTCGTGGATTATGGGAGTGCAACTGCGCCAATTTATGCCGCCCGAGACCAAGGGATCGATGTCCATGTCTGGGTGGATGAAACCCGTCCCTGGAACCAGGGGGCCCGTTTGACCGCTTTCGAACTGCAGCAGGAGGGGATTGCCAACACCCTGATAACCGACAATGCCGGTGGTCATCTGATGCAGCATGGAGAGGTCGACATGGTAATTGTCGGAACCGACCGCACCACCCATACCGGTGACGTCGCCAATAAGATTGGAACCTATCTCAAAGCACTGGCTGCACATGACAACGATATACCCTTTTATGTCGCACTCCCCTCCTCGACTTTTGACTGGAAACTTGACAAAGGGAGTGACATTCCGATAGAAGAAAGATCAGGGGATGAAATTACTACTATCACTGGCGTATCAAAAAATGATATAATAGAGAGAGTTAGGCTGACGGCGGAGAATACAAAGGCGGCAAATTACGGGTTTGATGTGACTCCGGCCCGACTGGTGAGCGCGCTGATAACAGAGCGAGGGGTTGTCAACGCTGAGAAAAAAGCAATTCATGCGATGTTTCCGGAGAATTGCTTGCACTCCTGATAGAACTCAAACGGTAAGGAGTAATGCATGACGCACGGTGAGAAGCGAAAGTTTATCAGACTTGATTCGATCCATTTACTCGATTACATCATTGTCGATACTGCGGGGGTACATGGAAGATATTCCATGGGGCGAACACTCGATGTAAGCTTAAACGGGCTGAAACTCGAAACCGTTGAGCCCCTCGAACCGATAGACAATCTCGAAATCACAGTTGGTGTCGAAGAAGACCTGGTAGACCTCCTGGCACGTATCACACATACCGAGCCCGCAGGAAACCGCTATGTCTCAGGCCTTGAGTTTATCAAAATGTCAAGTGAAGGCAGAAGGGTGTTTCGTCGTTACACCGAGGCCTACCGGCAGCAGCAGGAAGCCAAAGAAAACAAGGCCAGCTGACCTCCTGGCCTTGCATGGCTATAGGTTGAGCTTCTAAAAGCCTGACCGACTTTATTCGTTCCTTCCGTAATCATCATCGAACCGGACAATATCGTCCTCTCCCAGGTAACTACCGATCTGTACCTCAATCAATTCCAGAGGGATAACGCCCGGGTTCTCTAGGCGATGCATATTGCCGGCAGGTATATAGGTTGACTGATCCTCATGAAGCAGGATGATCCGGTCACCATTGGTTACTTTGGCGGTTCCTTTCACAACAACCCAATGCTCATGTCGATGGTGATGCATCTGGAGGGAAAGCTTCTGTTCCGGATTTACCGTAATCCGCTTGATCTGATAGCGTGGTTCCACAGAGAGCACCGAATAATTCCCCCAGGGACGATATACAGTCTGATGGAACTTAAACTCATCGCGCTCCTCATTTTTTAGTGTCTTCACCAGTTTCTTCACATCCTGGGACCGGGAGAGTGGTGCGACCAGCACGGCATCGGTGGTCTCCACCACCAGGGTATCTTCAAGTCCGACCGCGGCAACCAACATATCCTCAGCTCGAACCAAAGAGTTTTTTGTGTCCTGAAGAATAACATTCCCTTGGCTGACATTACCATTATCATCCTTCTGCAAAACCTCATATAAGGCTTGCCAGGATCCAATATCACTCCAACCGAGATCGGCAGTTACCACTGCAGCCCTACTGGTTTTTTCCATCAGGGCATAATCGATTGAATCATTGGGGCAGCGTTCCATCTGATCAGCCGAGAAACGGAAAAAATTGCCATCGGGTTGACCCTCTTTTACCGCTTTCTCCATCGCCGACAAGATATCGGATGCATGACTGCGCATCTCTTCCAAAAATGTCTGCCCCGAAAAGGCAAACATCCCGCTATTCCAATAATAGGTGCCCGCCTGTACATATTCCTCGGCTACACTAACGGGTGGTTTTTCTTTGAAAGACACGACCTGCCCCTGGGGACCTTTCTCGATATAACCGTACCCG
>QZLB01000088.1 GCA_004796425.1 Desulfobulbaceae bacterium
CTGTCTATCATGCCCGTACCAATGGTGACCGCCCAATATGCAAGTTGATCCCAGGGCAGCAGATAGCCGCTGAAGGCAAGTACCAGCGTGCAGAGCAGTAATACCACACCAGTAACCCAGGTAAAACGAGCTGCACCTTCCAACGGTGTTGAAAGGTAAACCTTTGCCATATGGAGCACCACGAAAATAATCATACACTCGCCGCCCAACCGGTGCAGATCTCTCATCAACCAGCCAAAAGGAACGACTGACATGATATGAACCATTGAACCATATGCCTTTTCAGGGGTCGGTATATAGTAGAGCATCAAATACAGCCCGGTAACACACTCAAGTATAAAGAAAAACATGGCGAAATAGCCCAGATACCACGTCAGTTTGAAAGTGGTGTACGGGTCCTTGCTGATCCGAGGGCGTAAATGAAAAAGAAAACTATGTTTATGCAGGGAAAACTTCTGGTTTGTTGGCGTTACTTGCGAACCGATTACCCCTCTCTTTTTATTCTCTGACTGCATCATCGTCGTACCAATAGACTCAGGCTTTGTCATCTGAGGCGGTCGCTCCACCAATAATCCGTGACGTATCCACTTCAATACGATAGAGAAGGGAGGCAGAGGAACCATCATTTTCCGCTTGCTGCGCCGGTTGCTCAATGAGATATTTCTGAACCGCAAGCGGGTCGCCAGACTCGGTAAATGGTTCAACAACGAGATCATCATTTTGTATGACTCTTAATGGAAACCGAGACAGATCCCGCTCGGCAGGCCCTTTCAAGACCTGACCCACCCGGGAAAATTCTGAGCCATGGCAGGGACAGATAAAAACTCCTTTCTGTACATCCCAGCTAAATCGACAATTCAAATGGGTACAGGAACTATGGAACGCTGATAACCCCGATTCCGAATGAACCAGCCAGAAGCGACCTTTCGGCACATATACGGGATCATCTGCTGGTGCGGGCATATCATTGAGACCGCCTGCCTTAATGATTCCGCCATACGCATCGTCGCGTTTTCGTGGCACAATAAAGGAAAAGGATACTTTGCCAATGGAAACGAAAAGTGCAGCCAGCGTCGCGAAAAGTGAGTAGGCCAACAGTCGTCTTCTGGATAATTCTTTGTGATCGCTACGTTCTTTACTCATTTGCACCACCGAGAAGGCAATGGATTATCTTTGCGGCCACATAGTATCTGAACTTCTTTAGTGTTTGGTTACGATTGCATTAGATGCCAATTCTCAGTAGCTTCTCCGGTCGCTGATCATAAGTTGATTAAACCCTTTTTTGATCTTTCTCTAACATTGCTTTATTTTTTACCTCATATCTTGTCAGCCAATACTGATCGACAGTGCAGTTTCATGAAATAAACAGCCACCCGTTGAGATTATGGCCGCACCTCTCCTTGACACGTTCTCTTTTCAGTCTGCGATCAATCAATTCTTTCATTCACTTTCTCTTTGCACCTGTCTGTTTCTCTTTTCAAACGTCGTCGGAGCAGCAACCGCTTCAACCACTGCCCCGCCAGCGACACCCTCCCCCGCCCGCATCATCTACCAGCAAGACTTCAGGAAACTCTCGGGGGAAGCTCGTCAAACGCTTACAGAGAGAGGCCTTACGCTTAAAAAGGACATGTTACAATCCCAAAATATACACCTTCAATTTTCAGATCGTGGACTTGAACTGGAAACAAGAGACGAGGCCTTTGGACTTATGGTCATACGAGACCTTGAAATCAATGACGCAGACACGATTCAGATTGAGTGGGGAGTAGACCACTATCCGGAAGGAGCAGACTGGGAGAATAAGATCAATCGTGAAGCAATTATGGTTTATCTCTTCTTTGGAGAACCGGTGGCAGCGGATAAATTTTACCTGCCATCAACTCCTTATTTCATCGGTTTCTTCCTTCAGGAGCAACCACCCTCCAAAGAACCAAAAATCGGAAAGAACTATAAAAAAACCGGCAGATACCTTGCGATTGACAGCCCATCGCCCGGTGAAACAATTGTATCCACCTTTGCATTTCGTCAACCATTTAAGGCATGGTTTGGACTCGATGATGTGCCCCCGATAACCGGGATCGCCATCGAAACAGACACCACGGATCTGCCCACCGGCGTGGCTCAATCATTTATTGCTTCCATCAATTTACTAACCCTCAACTAACAGACTGCCATGTTTACTGTCGATCAAATGCTCGCTGAACATTATCCGGAGATGAACAACCGTAGATTGATAGCTACCATTGTGAAACCGATTCTGAAAATACTCCTCCACGAGAAGGCGTTTATCGAGTTTTCCAATGACTATCCTGAGCTCAAAGGAATCGAATTTATCGAGCAGGTTCTTGAATATTTTCAGTTCAACTGCTCCGTTTGTGAGCGTCAGAAGGAAAACATTCCTGCCAGCGGAGCAACCGTCTTAATTGCCAATCACCCAATCGGCTCACTTGACGGGATCGCCCTGCTTAAGCTCGTGCATTCAATCCGACCCGATGTGAAAATCGTTGCGAATGACTTGCTGATGTCGATAACACCACTGAGTGAATTCCTGCTACCGGTTCGTAACATGACCAGAACCAGCCAGAAATTTCATATCAAGAAAATCAGCCACGCATTGGAGAGTGGTGAAGTCGTCATCTGGTTTCCGGCGGGTGAGGTTTCACGATTTGGCTTGAACGGGGTAAGAGACGGGAAATGGCAACAGGGATTTCTTAAGATTGCAGAGCGTGCCAAAGCACCGATCCTGCCAGTCCACATAAAAGGTAGAAATTCAACACCGTTCTACCTGACATCATTGCTGGCAAAACCGCTTTCCACCCCAATGCTTGTGGGAGAGATGTTCAGGCAACAGAAAAAAGGAATCCGGGTTTCAATCGGTAAGCTGATTCCCCATCGCAGCTATAAAAACCTGCCGATCAATCGCATCGAAAAGATAAAGCTTTTCAAAAAACACCTCTACCGCCTTGGCTCAAAAAAACCCGAGCTTTTTGAAACCGAATCCTCCATTGGTATTCCAGAGAGAAAGGCTAACATTAAGTCCGAATTGAAAAACGGTCAGTCATTGGTCAAAACACCTGATGATAAAACCATCTATTTTTTTGAGAAACTCCAGGACTCGGCGGTGATCAGGGAGATTGGCCGGCTCAGGGAGTTAACCTTTCGAGCGGTTGGCGAAGGTACGGGCAAACGAAGGGATATCGATCGGTTCGACCGCCATTACCATCACTTGGTGCTGTGGGATGATGATGATCTGGAAATAGCCGGTGCATATCGCTTTATCGATGTTGAAAAAACGGTCGCCCAGCGAGGTACAAAGGGTCTCTATACCTGCAGCCTTTTTAATCTTGATCCTGAACGATGCTATTTTTTTAAAAATGGGTTGGAGATCGGGAGAAGCTTTGTGCAGCAGAAATACTGGGGAAATCGGAGTCTTGACTACCTCTGGTATGGGTTTGGTGCTTATATCAGGGAAAATCCACACTATCGTTATCTGTTCGGACCTGTTAGTATAAGCAACGATATGCCAACGCTCGCTAAAGAATTACTGATATATTTCTACAAACTTTACTTTTCCGATCAATCAAGTGGTTCCTATTCTTTGAACCCGTTCCAATTCTCTCAGCCGCAATCCACCTTGCAAGACCAATTTTCCGGTAATGATTATCGTGCTGATTTCAAGAAGCTGAAAAACCTGCTGGCAAACCTCGGCAGTAGTGTTCCGACCCTATACAAACAATACACCGAATTGTGCGAGCCCGGTGGAGTCAAATTCCTCGATTTTAATGTTGACCCGGATTTCAACAATTGTGTTGATGGACTGGTCATTGTAGATACCCACATGCTCAAAGAGCGAAAACGAAAACGATACCTGGAGGGAAATCAAAAAACGGCGACTGCTTAACTGACAACCTCAACCCGGAACGACTTCATGAACAAAAAGGTATTTATCCTTGACACTAACGTAATACTGCACGACAGCTCCTGTATTTACCATTTTGAAGAAAACGATATTATCATCCCCATCACGGTTTTAGAAGAGCTCGACGATTTCAAAAAAGGCTCCCAGATTATCAATTATCATGCCCGTCAGTTTGTTCGAGAGCTGGACAAACTCAGCCACGATAAATTATTTAATGGTGGTATGAGCCTCGGTGAAGGCAAAGGCAAAATTTCCGTAAGATTGGAAAAAGGTATGCATCCTGACCTGCAAACAATCTTTCCCAATACCGAAAAGGAAGATCACCGAATTCTCAACATTGCCTACTATATCTCTGAAGAATTCAAAGATTATACCGTCATCCTGGTATCCAAAGATGTCAATCTGAGGATGAAAGCCCGATCAATCAAATTGATGGCTGAGGATTACACCACCGACTATGTGCGTGACCCGGCTCACCTCTATTCAGGTTGCAGGTATGAGGAAAACTTCTCCACCGAGCAAATAGAAAAGCTCTATGAAACCACCGGTGAACTGGACAAGGAATCGTACGATCCGGAACTCCCGCTTCAGCCCAATGAGTACCTGGTGCTTCGAAACGGCAAAAAATCTGCCCTGGCAACTAATATAGAGGGTAACCTGGAAAACGAGTTCGTCATTCGAAGGGTAAACAAAGATAGCGTCTACGGTATCACTCCGAGAAATGCCGAGCAGTCTTTCGCAGTCCATGCACTTTTGAACCATAATGTCTCGCTGGTAACCATTTCCGGCAAAGCCGGTACCGGAAAAACTTTACTGGCACTTGCTGCCGCCCTTGAGAAGCGGTCCAGTTACCGGCAGATCCTGCTGACCCGGCCAATCGTGCCGCTGTCAAACAAGGATATCGGCTTTTTACCTGGCGATGTTCAATCGAAGATCAAACCTTACATGCAGCCACTCTATGATAATCTCGCCGTGATCAAATCGCAGTTTCCAGAAAAGAGCGAAATGTTCCAGCGACTCCAGCGGCTTCTTGATGATGAAAAACTGATTATTGAACCGCTTGCCTACATCAGAGGCAGAAGCCTAGTGAAAATGTACATGATTGTTGATGAGGCCCAAAACCTGACCCCCCATGAAGTAAAGACGATTATCACCAGGGCCGGTGAAGGAACAAAAATCATCTTTACCGGAGATATTAATCAGATCGATCACCCCTATCTTGGCATAAACTCAAACGGTCTTTCTACCCTGATTGACAAAATGCAGGGGCAGAAAATTTATGCTCACATTGACCTGCGAAAAGGTGAGCGCTCTGAACTGGCGGAGTTGGCCAGTAACATTTTGTAGTCAACGCCGAAACCACCCCCTTAACATCGTAAAGAATTGCAGAGCCGTGATCGAATAAACAGATACACGGCTCTGTGACGAATTCAAAACGATTTGATCACTTCAGCCAGCCGCTTAATCCCCTTGTCGATGGACGGTTTCGTTTGATAGGCGAAGTTAAGCCTCAGATAGTTTTCGTACTGGTCTTCCTCAAGGAAAAACCCTGAACCGGGCGCAAATCCGACACCTGCCCTAAGGGAGCGACTCACCAGTTCACGGGTTGCAATAGACTCGTTCAATTGAAGCCAGACAAAGAGGCCACCGCGGGGAATAGAGAAATCCACGTAACCGCTCAGGTTCTCCTCCAGAGCCGTGATCATATCGTCGCGTCGCTGTTTATAGATCCGCACCATTTTTCTCAGATGTGCGTGGTAACTGCCAACGGAGAGATACGCATCAAGGGCTCGCTGGGTGAGATTAGAGGTCGCCAGATCATTCAAGCACTTGAGGTTAACCAGAGAATCGTAAATCGGCCCCTCTGCAGCCAGAAAACCAACGCGCAAATCGGGCATCAACATTTTTGAGAAGGTTGAAACATAGATCACGCACCCACCCGGATCAAGCGACTTCAAGGCCGGCTGCGCACATCCTTCATAGCGTAGATCGCCAACATAATCATCTTCTAAGATCGGCACATTATAGCGTATTGCCAACTCGAGCAATTCCCGTCTTCGCGGACTGCTCAAGGTTGCCCCGGAAGGGTTCTGGAAATTGGGAATGGTATAGATCAATTTGGGATGATAAGTCTGAAGTAACGATTCCAACTCCTCCACTTTCATACCATCATCATCAACCCCGATAGCAATCGGTTGTATATGAAGCGCCTCAAAAAGATCAAGCGCACCGTTGTATGTCGGCTGCTCGACAATGACCTTATCACCACCCTGCAGCAAGGTTTGAACCACCAGGCTCAAAGCCTGCTGAGAACCGGTCGTTACCAGAATATTTGAAGGATTGATCCCGATTCCCAAACTTGCCGCAACCTGAGCGATGGTTTTTCTCAACGGATAATAACCATTCGGTTCCCCATAAGAGAGCCCCTCAACACCATCCCTGCGAATTATACGCTGCATGACCCGGCCGAATTCCTTCACCGGGAAGAGATCGGGATCACCAATTCCTCCCGAGAAATAGACCGGATCGGGAGGCCCTACATTCTCATCAATCTCACGAAACAGGCTGTCCTGAAGCGAACGCTTTGACCGGGCAATCGGCCCCTGCTGCCAGACTGGCCAGCGGGCTATGGTTTCCTGCTGGGGATTATGATCGATATGTAGGGGCAGCACATAGGTACCACTGCCAACCCGTCCGCCAACGAGTCCTTCCGCCTCAAGACGGGCATAACTGTTTTCAACGGTAATTCGACTCACGCCCAGATCACGTGACAGTGAACGGATGGGGGGTAACCGGGTATCAACGGGCATAGCCCCACTTCGTATCGACTCAGAGAAATAGTCATAAATCTGCTGGTAAATCGGTTTTTTCAAAGACTTGTCCAGAGCGATTCTCATAATCTCAAATTGTC
>QZLB01000132.1 GCA_004796425.1 Desulfobulbaceae bacterium
ACACCTTGAGCGATGTCGGGCGACTGTTTGTCAATTGAGGTAAGCACTGCGCATGATTGCCAGTCAAAGCCCATATCAGAAGAATTGTAACCAATCTCCTTTATCGTCTGCCGAACCACTTCTGGCATATCCACCCAGGCAGAGGTGGTAATCTCACCAGCGATCAGAGCCATTCCGGTGGTGACCATGGTTTCGCAGGCTACCCGGGCGTTAATGTCCTGGGCAAGGATTGAATCGAGGATAGCATCGGAAATTTGGTCAGCAACCTTGTCGGGATGCCCTTCTGATACGGATTCGGATGTGAAAAGATATTGTGACATGGTTTCTCCAGATATAACTATTGGTAAAAAACTCCGTTTACGTTACTAATGAATTAAAAAATTGCAAGGGACCGCGGGTCAAACGTACTATTATTCATCCCTTGTTGGTGAAAAGTCAAGCACTATTGCACGTTTTCAGCTATGTGGCGCGGTGATTCCATCATCTGATCAACTCAATTAATTCTTTGTGTTGATGATTGCTTGTAAAGTGATTCGCAGTGGTTATTTTGGGATCTTTTTGATGGGAAATGTCTGATCACGATTCATCAATGTGCGATAATATCCTGAGAACGGGAACACACTATCATTATTGCAGGAGCGATTGAGTAGCATGTCTATAGATGAGGCAAAAGAAGTATTGAGGATTGAGGAAGAAGGCTTGGCTAGTGTCAGAGAGCGGATCGGAGAAGAGTTTCTGCAGGCCGTCGATCTTATTTACGATTGCCCGAGCCGACTGATTATCACCGGGATTGGTAAATCTGGAATCGTCGGCCAGAAAATATCAGCAACTATGAACAGCTGTGGAACCGCCTCGTTTTTTCTTCACCCGGTAGAGGCGATGCATGGCGATCTCGGGATGGTTCAATCTTCCGATGTGGTTCTGGCCATATCATATTCAGGTGAAACGGCAGAATTGAACACCCTGCTCGCCAGTCTGAAACGCAGGTGTGCAAAGATTATTGCGATGACCGGTAATCACCAGTCAACGCTGGCAGAATTTGCCGATGTGGTGCTTGATATTTCTATCCCCAAAGAAGCGTGTTCGCTGGGGCTGGCACCAACCACCAGTACCACGGCAACCCTGGCCTTAGGGGACGCATTGGCTGTTGTGCTGGTTAACAGGAATCAGTTTCAGGCAGCGGACTTCAGGCAAAATCATCCTGCCGGAAGTCTCGGGGAAAGGCTCAAGGTGCAGGTCAGCGAGGTAATGCTTACCGGAGAAAAGGTTCCCCAGGTCAGAAATGGTACGTCGCTCCATGACGCCGTTAAAGAACTCAACGATAAGAACCTTGGAGCAGTACTTGTGGTAAGTGAGCAGAAACAGGTTGATGGGATTGTCACAGACGGTGACATTCGCAGGTTTGTAACCGATTTAGTTGACTTTGTCGTGACACCGGTTAGAGAGGTTATGACGGAGAATCCAGTTACCATCAGCAAGGAAAAACAGGCGGTTGATGCACTCTCCATCATGCAGCGTCATGAAATCACGATTCTTCCGGTGGTGGATTCGTCCAACAGTATGTGTGGTATCTTGCATCTACACGATCTGCTTGGCAAAGGAGAATTCAGGTTTCTCCTTTAGTAACGAGGCGCAAAAAGGATTTCTGCCGGTTTTTCAAGCCTATTGACTGCTACTGTAAAAACTCCATTCCCCACTATTAAGATCGTGAGCATAACGCATTGCCAGGCGCAATGGTCTCCCCCTGCCTATCTCAACGCACTGCAGTCTGAAGAGGAGTTTGTCTTCGACTCTCTTTTCAAATGATACGGTTGGTTCGGTGAGGGATTCCGGGCTTGATACCGTATAATGGGTGGTGAAGAGTTCGATGAAGTTTTCTTCCAGGTAGCTGATCTTATCTTCGAGCAACAGGCTGGTGTTGGCCTGGTCGATTGACTTGCGGGCATCTTTAACGACAGCATCAAACTCCTCTTCATTTCTGAACTCACTGGCTGTAATCACCGCGATGATGGAGTCCATTTTCTCAATGGCTTTGGTATACTTGCGATCCTTGAGAAATCGAGCCGCGTCCTGCTTGTCCCTGATAATTGAGGCCTGTAACTTAACCCGGGCAAGTATTTTGCGGTTTTCCTCGGAAGAGGTCTCATCTTTAAAAATTGTATCCCCGTGTTCATCCAACAGGTCAATAGCCCGCCCGTAATCTTTAATAGCCTCATCCCACTTTGACCCCTCAAAAGCCTCCTTGCCCTTTCTAATGGTGCCGTAAAGCTCGGTTTTTATCACTAGTTGTTTGAGTTCACCGATGACGGCCGGGTCATCATTTTTCGATGAGTCTTTGGCAGATTCGAGCGCCGCTTTGTAATGGACGAGGGCCTGATCCCAGTCACTCGTACCGTAGGCAGCGTCACCTTTTTCCTTCGAGGTGGCAAGCGCAATTTCTGAGAGTTTGGCTGTGATAGAATCAACTACTTCGACTTTATTTTCGATATTGAGCGTCTCTAAACGTTCAAGCGCCTGGTTAAGGTCGTTGGTGGCGAGTACCCATTCTTCGATATCGATGTACTCATTGCCCGACCGGTACAAGACGCGAAATTCGGCAAGCTTGAGATTTTCGGTAACCGCAAAAACCTCTTCAGGATCAACTCCCTTGTTCTTTTGAGCAATATCCAGCGCTTGTTTGTAACTGGTCGCAGCCTGCTGCCACGCATCTTCTGAAAAGTTTTTATCACCTTCCGATTTGAAACGGCGAAACTGGGTAATGGTTTCAACCACTTTTTTGGGCAGATATTTCCCGTCCAATGGAAGTTTTCCTGCTAGCCCTTCAACAAGTGCTTGAGAGTTCAAGGTTTTATTTATCTGCTCAATGAGTTGATCACGATCTCCACCCTTAAAAAACTGGATTCCCTTGGCGACCTCGAGTGCCGACTGGCACTGGCGCTGCGCTTCAGGAAAGCGATTCTGTTTGAGGATAGTCTGGCAATTACTGAACTGCTTTTCGGCTTTGCGATACTTAGATGTATTAAGATAATAGTAACCACCAAGGGTTACCAAAGCGATAACCACAGCAATGCCAATGGCAAACGGTACCGCTTTTGAGGTCTTCTGGGCTGCATCCTCAAAGAAAGTCCGGGCGGCCGTGGTCTCTCTTTCCGGTTCCTCTATAGTTTCTTCATAAGATTCGGTCGCTTCAGACTCTGATGCTTCTGTTTCCTCCGGTTCAGCAGGCGATTCGGTCCAGTCGCCAAGGAGCTCTTTGGCTTGACTGGTGCGCTCAATGTCCTCTGCAATTCCAGGGTAATCGGAGACCGCTGCTTCAGCCTTCTTGAACGCATCAAGTGCTTTACCCGGGCTGCCCTGGTGTTCAAATTCGGTGGCCTCATTATAAAAATCACGTGCTTTGAGCAGGGCGTCTGAGGCTTGTGAGGCTAAAGCCTCACGGCCGGGGAAGTCTTGGTGGGATGCCAAATCAGCCAGTTCTGAATCGAGCTCATAGAACCGCTTTTGCCGCGCCATGAGTTGGAATCGTTCGGTGTCAACCGTGTCAGAATCACCGCCCTCATCTTCGGCCAACTCCGGAGGGACCAACTCTTCAGTTTCGGTCTCGGGCTGTTCAGAACCGAGGAAATCGTAATCGGTTTCAAGGAAACTGTCATCAAGGGTATCAATACCATCATCCGCTGTTGACTCAAGGTCGGGCGGTGTTTCATCGAGCAGGGAATCAGGTTCCAGGGATGATGGCTCATAGCTGAGATCATCGAGTACCTCAGAGGGTTCATCTTCACCACCCAGACCAATAGTAAGGTCAGCCCCATCGGCCTGTTCGAGGGAATCATCAAAATCAAGCGTAAGATCGTCAGAGGCTTCACCCGAGTCAAACGAACCGAATGGCAGTCTGTCGCTGTTGCTCTGATACCAGTTAAGTGCTTCCTCATTAAAGGCATTGCTGGTTGAAAAAATCTGGCCGGTAATGAGTTGTCCAATATGTTCAATCAGATCGGAAATGGTTCGGTCTTTTTCCCAGAAATCACCGATACAGATGGCCGCTGGATCAAAGTCGGGATGAAAAATCGGACTTCTTGGTTTGCAACTGGGAGGAAAATGGGGAAAGCCGAACGGGATGGAGATCGATATTACATGATTATCGCGTTCCTGGATCTCACCGGAATCATCTTTGTAGACCCCGACGAGGTGATAGGTGATTTCATACTTTTCCGGTGGGTCCCCATCCAGTGGAGATATAGAAATACCAGGGTTTCCAGAGAACCGCTCAGATATTTCCTGATAAATGGCCTCAAGTTGCTTCGTTGCAGTTGCCATGAACAGTACCGATCGCTAGTTTGAAAAAGAGGTGGGCATCCTTGAGCATTATATCAACTTCTGGAAACAACTCAAAAAAAAAATTGCCCGATGATAAAAAACTCTGTCAGCTAAAACGATATGCCGGTTACTCAACATTTTACAGATTTGATCGATTGATTGATGAAAACGGTTGTCTTAAAAAAAAAATCTGGTCAATACAGTAGCAGCAGGTATATTAATAACCTCGCCACATAACTGCTGTTGTACCAATTATGACCACAGGCGTACCCAGGTATTGGTATGGAATCCTTTACTGCTGTATTCGAAATAATTGAAGACAACAATTGCCCGTTGTATGACCTGGGTGAATGTTTCAAACTTACTGATCGAGCCTTTTCATGTCCCGAGAATAAGGAAGTCTGTCTTATTTTGGTACGGGAGATGACCGAGCTTCTCTTTGTCCTGATGGGAAGCCAAAATGAAGATGACGAGGAAAACCAGCCGAAACTTTTCAGCTGCAGTGGTTGTACCGGTTTGATCAAATTCCGACTTGCCGATAATCCGGCTGAGGCCAAAACCGAAAAAGAGGAAGTAGCGCTCGATTCTGAAAATCAGGCACTGCTGGGAAAAATTATCGATTGTCCGCTTTTTAGGACGGTGCCGCCGGACCATCTACGCGGTATGCTTGAGTATTTCCGGGAAGAATCCCTGCAGCAGGGGAGGACATTGCTCAGAAAAGGAGAACCCAACCTTGATTTATACGTGATTTTGTCCGGAGAGCTCAGTGTGGACGATGGGCCGGTCAATATCACCACTCTTGGTCCGGGTGAAATCTGTGGGGAAATGAGCTACCTGGCGGGGAGCGTGGCGAATGCCTCGGTAACCGCCACTAAGGATAGTGTGGTGCTGGCAATAGGGGGTGAATTTTTCAGTCAGATCCTTGATCAGTCACCGGCCGTTCAATTGTTTATGGCGCAACTGCTGGCTCAGCGACTGGCAAAAGCCAACAACGCCCGATCCCAGGAGTTTGACTCGTGTATGCAGGGACGGCTCAAAGATATGGCTCCGGCGGAACTCTTTCAGGTTTTCCATATGCATCAGAAGACCGGTGTGCTCCATCTGAATTTCTCTGGCACTGAAGCCCAGGTATCATTTCGCGAGGGATGCATCATTAATGCAGTCTATGGTGCGAAAGAAAACCAGGATGCCATCTTTGAGATACTTGGCGAAAAAGAGGGGATATACAATTTCAAGGTCGGCCTTGAACCTTCACAGATGAAAGCCGCTGAAATTGGTGATTTTATGATGCTACTGATGGAAGGTGTCAAGCGTGTTGATGAGGATCATGAAGTACACTGAAATCAGCCCCTCCTTTCTGCAGACTCCCTGTACCCCTGCGTTTTCTCAGACCACTGTCAATACACTCCCTATTTGACAGCTTCCAACAACGGAGGAAGATCGAGAATTTCCATAAAGCTTTTAACATGGTAATCAGCTGGAAGGTCCTCACTTTTAAAACCAATAATCGGCACATTCATTGAACGGGCATGTTGACTGTCCACAATGGAGTCGCCGATAAAAATCGTTTCATCCGGTGTCAGGTTAAAAAAGGAGAGTATCTTTTCAAGGGCATCCGGGGCCGGTTTCGGCCGCTCTACATCAAGCGCGGTGACGACCAATTGGAAATAACTGGTCAGATTATGCGCTTCCAGGAGCGGGTGCATGGTGTTGGTACGATTGGTCGAGATGGCTAACTTGAATCGTGGTGAACAATAGTCTAGAAACTCCACCAGGTCGGCTTCCATCTTCATATAGGGAAGATAATCCCCATAATTGCGACTATTTCTATACTCATGAACCGCTGCAATGTCCACTGCCGGATAGTTGCGAAAAATGTGTTCGACTGAATCGGTAACATTGAGCATGAAAACCATTGCTTCATCTTCATCACTCATTGGCGGGCAGTCGAAGCGAGCAAGCAGATCATTATAGTACATGGAATTTGCATCCCGGGAGTCGAACATTACCCCATCGCAGTCAAGGACAATTAATTTCAGCATGGTGACCCTGGTGGTTAGTTCCCGAAAAGTTGCTCTTTAATCCACTCGATCGCAAAATCGAGCAATGCTTCATCATCAGTTCGGATACTTTCAATCACCCCATCTGCAACCTTGATTTGTCCATTTATCAGCATCGACCTGAAACGATCCAGGTCATAGAGTGCGCTGGTATAAAGCGTGGCCATTTCCCGGTCGATCTTCAGCCCGGAGCGGATTTTCTCATGTTGCTGGATTTGGGCAATGCGATCGTTGAATTTGTTATACGGTTTCAGCTCCTGGGAACGGCTGTAACTCTCAATGGTTTGGATGGTCTTTTCCTCGAAACCTCGACAATGCAACTCTTTCAACAGAACAAAAAACTCCTGCTTCTGTCCATCTTCCAAAACAGTGGCGCGGCCCATCGGATAGGTCCGGCAGGCGGCTGGACGGTGAGGGTAGACCTCACAACCTTCTTCTGAGACAAAGACGCAGCTTGCCTTGCCATCATCAACCATGCTGAGATAGAAATGAGGAAAAAGATCCTGCTCATCCTGTTCAATGATAATATATCGGTCAAGCAACTCCGTAGAATTGAGCCCGGTGGCTTTTCGCAAACGTAGTACATCATAGGGCGTAAGTGCCAGATCCAATTGTCGGCAACAGTCGGTGAAGCATGGTACGTTTTTATGGCAGAGAAATGAAAAGGGGTCACCCGGATCAATCCGGGTGACATTATCGGGCAGTGTCGGTTTTTCCACAGTAATCAAGCCTCATTTCGTTTCCAGAGCGTCAAAATCGGGCTGGCGATGAAGATTGAGGAATAGGTACCAACCAGGACCCCAGTGAGCAGGGCAAATGAAAAGTCGTGAATAACTGATCCGCCGAACAGGAAGAGAGAAAGCAGGACCATTGCTGAGGTAAGCGAGGTGACAATGGTTCTGCTGATCACCTGGTTAACGCTGTTGTTGATAATTTCGTGAGATAAACGCAGTTTTTCAGTCTTTTTGATATTTTCCCGAATTCGGTCAAAAACAACTACTGAGTCATTGAGCGAGTAGCCCGCCAGGGTGAGCAGTGCAGTAACAATCAGCAAGGTGATTTCCACATTGAACAACCAGCAGATACCAAGCACAACCAGCACGTCATGAAAGGTCGCGACGGCTGCGGCCAGCCCGAAACCAAGATCAAATCGAAAGGCCAGGTAAACAATAACCCCTGCCAGCGAGATAAGAATAGCCTGGATCGCTTTGTTACGTAGTACTTCACTGACACTTGAGCCAATTTCTGATTGACTCTCGAGAACGAACTCTCGTTCCGGGAACTGGTTCTGCAATACAGCGCTGACTTTCTCGCCAAGTTTTGCAACCACCGCTTCGGATTTCTTAACTTTGATAATGAACCTGTTTTCGTTCTCAACCTCCTGCGGGTTGATTCCGGCCAGTTCAGAATTCTGGAACGCCTCCCGGATCTCCTCAATGGTAAAAGACTGTTCTGCTTTATACTGAAGCAGAGACCCACCGGAAAAATCTACGCCAAGGTTTGCCGTTCCCCGAATAACTTGGACAAAGGCGATCAGGCCGGTCAACACCAGTACTGCTGAGATGGTAAAGGTGATTTTTCTCACCTGCATGAAATTGATGTTTGGCTTTTTGGTAAACTGGAGAAATTTCAGCTTCTTCAACCGTTTCTGTCCGGTCAAACTGTCAAAGATTAAGCGGGAGCAGAAAAGAGCTGTGAAAAGGTTGAAGATAATACCCAATGACAGGGTCACCGCAAAACCTTTGATCGGCCCGGTACCGAACAGGAACAGAGCCATGGCGGTGATCAGGGTGGTTACCTGGGAGTCGACAATGGTCCAGAGTGCTTTACTGAATCCACCATCGATACTTGACCTGACCGATTTCCCGATCTCATACTCTTCCCTCATTCGTTCAAAAATCAGGACGTTGGCATCCACCGCCATACCAATTGACAGGACAATACCTGCAATACCAGGGAGGGTGAGGGTAGCGTTCAATATCGCCAACCCGGAAAACAGGAACAGGATGTTGAGTGCCAGGGCAAAATTGGCGATGATTCCTGAGAGTCGATAATAAATGATCATGAAACCGAGTACCATCAAAGCACCAAAGATACCCGAGGTTAATCCCTTACGGATTGAGTCTTTACCGAGGCTTGAGCCGACGGTCATGTTCTGAACCACATCGACCGGTGCCGGTAATGCACCAACTCTGAGCACAATCGCTAGATCGGAAGCTTCTTCATGGGAAAAACTACCGGTAATTTGTGCCGCTCCTCCAAGGATCCGTTCCCTAATCGTAGGGGCGGATTTGACCACACCATCAAGGACGATCGCCATCCTTCTACCGACATTCTGCTCAGTAAGTGTCGCGAACACCTTACCTCCGCGGGAGGTAAGATCGATGCTTACATACGGTTCGTTAAAAGTTCCACCGATCCTGACTTGGGCGTTTTTCACCATATCCCCGGTCATTAAAACCTTGTTTTCCAGCAGAATCGGTTGAGAATATTCAAGTCCGGTCTGCTTGTCGTTTATCGTTTCAAAATAAATCGTGGTATTTGCGGGGAGCTTGGTGACCAGTGCCTGATTCAGTTTTTTAACTTCATCGCGATTCTTGGGGTCGCCGTTCCATAATCCGGCTTGTTGGGATTCGGCGACAATCTGCTGCAGGTTGATTCCTTCGGTATCAGCAACGATTTTGAACTCTAATTGTGCAGTGTCACCGAGTAGTTTGAGGGCACGCTGGGGATCTTTGACGCCAGGCAACTGGACGACAATCTCATCTTCTCCCTGTCTGATGATTACTGGTTCTGCAACACCAAATTGATCGATTCGGTTTCTGATAATTTCAAGGGACTGGTTGACTGCCTCGGCTTCAATATAAGTAATCTTTTCAGGACTCAGTCTGATCAGGATCCGGGGAAAACGTCCTTCTTCCTGTTCAACGGTGTGAATCAGCTCGTCCTCATAGGCATCAGCAATCGTGGCTGAAACATCTTCGACTGCGCCAGCGTTGGGCAGGGTAAAGATTACCACATCTTTATCACTCGAGTTCGTCTGTACCGCACTGACCGATTGTTCGGCGAGATAATTTTTCAGGTCATTGGCAGCCAGCTCAAGCGTATTTTCCTTCGCTTTGGTCAGGTTGACCTTGAGAACCAGGTGCATGCCGCCCTGCAGGTCAAGTCCGAGGCGAAGCCCCTCTGGTGCCATGTATTTTTTCCACCAGGATGGTGTTGACGCATAAAATGACGGTACGACCGTAACAATTGCCAACCCGATCAGGAAGAACAGGGTGCCTAATTTTAGTTTAATAGAGGTGGTCATGAGTTTTCCCAGCTAGTTTTTATAATGTAAGATCTCAGGAATATTGATTAGCCTCGCGATTATAACGTAATGCCCGAATCTTGCAAGTTCAGTAGACAATTATCGGAAAAAATGAGCAGCCTGGGGCATAATTGTTTTGGCGGTACTGAACTATGATTTTCAAGGGAGTGCAAGTGGCAAGGGCAACGCCGCCTATGGATTATTTCGGTTGATGGCAACCGCCATACAGCCGGCACCAAAACCATTGTCTATGTTCACAGCGGCAATGCCAGGTGCGCAGCTGTTCAAAATACCCAGCAAGGCTGCAAAACCACCCTGTCCGGTACCATAACCGACCGAGGTGGGCACTCCAATTACCGGACAACGTACCAGTCCACCTACAACACTGGGCAGCGCCCCCTCCATTCCGGCCGCTACAATGATTACCGAGGCATCATTCAGCACCGACTGTTTGCTCAACAGACGATGGAGTCCGGCGACACCGGCATCATAGACACTTTGGACCGGGTGACCGAGTATTTGGACGGTGATTCGGGCTTCCTCGGCAACCGGGATGTCTGAGGTACCGGCACAGACCACCACAATAGTGCCACGAACTGCGGCGGGGTCGGTTGGTTGTGGTCGGCAAAACAGTACCCGGGCTGTCTTGTCATAACGCAATTCGGGAAGCGCTTTCAGAACGTGCTCCGCCTTTTCAGGGGCAATTCGTGTCGCCATCACCGGCCCTTGTTTCTGAAGCATCGCCTGGCCGATTTCAATAATCTGCTCTGCACTTTTAGCTTCCCCAAAAATCACTTCAGGTATGCCGGTGCGCATGGTTCTCTGGTGATCTATACAGGCGCTTAATGTCTCTTCGGAGGGGAAATGGGCCAGCTTTTCCATTGCAGCGTCAATCGGCAGTGTGCCATTCTGGACCTGGTGCAGGAGGTTCTGGATAAATGTCTGGTTCATAGTGGTAGAAATAGTTTGAAAAAAGAATCGTTCATGGTTTTATGTATCCAATCTCAGTCGGCGTGCAGTATCGAAGCAATACCTTTGATCATGCCAAATCTGTTTGCAGAACATAACAATTCTGGTCAAGTGCTGCAAATGGAGCTGGGGGGCTGAATGGTGATAATCGCCAAGACCAACAACCGTAAGAGTGTTAGAGACAACGTGTATACAAGAATATATTTTCTCAAATTCCCCAAAGACACCAGTGACAAACCGGTTATTTTCAGTTTAATCAAGGAGCATGATATTGAGGTTAATATCTTGCGGGCTGATATATTGCCCCAGCGTGAAGGTATTATGATCCTTGAAATCAAAGGCTCAAAGTCCAATGTGAAAAAAGGTTTGGCCTATCTGGAAGAAATCGGGGTCAACATTGAACGTTTGGCTGCCCGGGTCAGGCGCGATGACGACAAATGTTTCCAATGTGGAGCCTGCACCGGTGTCTGCCCGGTGGATGCGCTTTATATCAGGCGTGAAGACATGGCAGTGCTGTTTGATCCAGATAAGTGTACCGGCTGCAGTCAATGTCTGCTTATTTGTCCCGTGCGAGCGATGGAAATGTCCTTGGGGAAAGAGTGGATGAGTATTGACGCCGCGTCGTCAAAATAACGACTCATCGATTCACTCAAAATAACAAGATAACCTTAACCTTTGCCGGGGTTCTCCTCCACCTTTTTCTCTCGGTTAAAAAGATCCGAGAACCATCCTGTAATGCCTGAACTGGGCGGATCACCAGCCTCCAGTAGCTCGAGCAATTCCTGGGCTCGTGGAGCAACCTCTGAATCTGGGTACATGGCGAGAATATATTTTAAGCGTGTCTGCGCTTGCGAGTACTTCTTGGTACGGATATAAAAATGAACGACAAAAAGCTCATGGTTCACCAGGAATTCAGTGGCAGCCTTGATTCGGGCGTTGGCATCATCACTGTATGGCGAATCTGGAAAGGCTCGCAGGAGTTCTCGGAAACCTTGGATCGCTTCAACGGCACCCGTTACATCTCGATCAACAGTATTAATCTGCTGATACCGTGACATTGCCTTCTGATACATCACGTAAGGCATCGCTTCATTGGTGGGGTGTCGATCCTCAAACTGCTTGTAGAGAATATACGCTTCGATATATTTCTCCTGAAAGTATTCACAATCCGCTGCCTTGAGCTCGGCAAGAGGCGCCTGGGGACTGAACGGATACCGGTCGAGAATTTCGTTGAAATAGTCAATTGCCAGGTAATAGTTCCCCACATTGAACTCATCCATGCCTTTGACAATCAGCTGTTCTGCCGGCAGATAGATATCTTTGTCTTCGTCCTCGCCAAGACCAAACAGGTTGTTGAGACTGGTACAGCCACTCAACGGCATGAGTAATACGAGCAGCAGGAAGTACGTAAGCAGAGTGGCGTGAGTTCGGTCCGCTCGGGCTGGTATCTTGAATTCTTTTTGCATTATCTTTAAAACGTCTCGAGATTATTCCTGATTTGTCAGGTAATGTTCGGCAGCGATAACGGCTGTTGCCGCTTCACCGCAGGCGTTGACGATTTGACGCATCACTTTGCTTCTGATATCACCAGCAGCAAATACTCCGGGAACACTGGTTTCGGTTTCAAGTCCGGTCGGAATGAATCCCCATTTGTCTGCCTTGAGCGTTTCAAGTGGCAAGGTTGCATTGTTTGGGGTGACCCCGATCAGAATAAAAACGCCTTGCACGTCAAGGGTCGATTCTTTGCCGTCCTTGTCGACCAGTTGAAGCCGCTCAACTTCGTTCTCTCCCTCGATTGATCGGACCTGGGTATTCCAGATGTACTCAATTTTGTCGTTGGCAAACGCAGTTTCCTGGATCACTTTTGTCGCCCTCAACTCATCTCTGCGATGGATCAGGGTGACCTTGCTGGCAAACCTGGTGAGGTAGTCCGCTTCCTGCACTGCGGTATCACCCCCGCCGACTACGGCGACGTGCATGTTCCGGTAAAAAGGGGCATCACAGGTACCACAATAAGAAACCCCCTTGCCGGTCATCTCGGCTTCACCCGGAATGTCCAGTCTGTTGGCGCTGGCACCCGCACAGATAATGAGTGTCGAGCAGGTGATGTGACTCCCATCAATGAAGATCAATTTCTTCAGTTTCGGGTCGTCAAGATTAACTTCACTGACCTCTTTGGTCATGGTGTTGAGATCAAATTTCTTGGCATGGGCTGTCATCCGGTCCATCAGGTCAAAACCTGAGATTCCGTCGGGAAATCCCGGGTAATTATCTACCCAGTCAGTTAACAGTACCTGGCCGCCGGGAGCCCCTTTTTCGACCATCACGTGATCGATTCTGGCACGAGCAGCATAGAGACCTGCCGTCAGCCCGGCGGGACCACCGCCAAGAATTACTAATTCGTAATGAGTTTTTTCCATAAGTCACAGAAACCCCATAGTTTGGGTGTGATGTACCTAATCGTGATTTTTGTTGTGTAAAATATATACCAGAACGTTGCTTACAATGCCTTGTTGATAAGCTCTATCAGTTGAGGTTTCCCAACGGCGCCGGTGATCTGATCTACAACTTCTCCGTCCTTGAAGATAATCAAAGTGGGAATTGCCCGAATACCGAACTTGCCAGGAGTAACGGGATTGTCGTCAACGTTCATCTTGGCGATGGTGACCTTGCCCTCGTATTCATCTGCCAGTTCCTCAACTACTGGACCGATTGCTTTACAGGGACCACACCATGGTGCCCAGAAGTCCACCAGAGTGGGTTGGCTGGAGCCAATGGTGTTATCAAATTCAGCATCGTTTATTTGCAGGACTTTATCGCTTGCCATGAAACTCTCCTTTAGGTGAATTTATCTATCCGGTTCAACTAGTTACCTACTTTTTTAGAACGGACAAACCTGTTCTACTTTACCTGTTGAACACCGCTCTTACAAGCAAAAAGAGGCTGTCCGATACAGTGTTCGATTTCTTATGATGTGCATGATTTTTCAAATTTCAAGTTTCAATGAACATGTTTGACAGCCCTTTGGCACGCATGATATATTCGCTCTTCCAGAGCTGCCTATTCACTGGTGATTTTGGTGCCTGGCAGTCAGTAAAGAAGAACGTATGACCCAGCAAATGACTGATAACATAGGAGGAAGGAATATGAACAGGTCGAGATCTGATAAACTGTTTTTGGAGGCGCGGAAAGTTATTCCGGGTGGGGTGAACAGTCCGGTGAGAGCCTGTAAATCGGTGGGTTGTGACCCACTCTTTATCAATCGTGCCAACGGTGCGTCTGTTTATGATGTGGACGATAACCGCTATACCGATTACGTCTGCTCATGGGGCCCGATGATCATGGGGCATGCGCATCCGAATATCATCACAGCCATTAAAGGTGTTGCCGATCAGGGTACGAGTTTTGGTGCCCCGACCAGGGCCGAAGTCCAACTGGCCGAGAAGGTGGTGCAGGCGGTACCGTCAATCGAGAAGGTCAGGTTTGTTAATTCAGGAACTGAAGCAACGATGAGCGCAATCAGACTCGCACGCGGATTCACCGGGAGAGATACCGTAGTGAAATTTGACGGATGCTATCATGGTCATGCCGACTCTTTTCTGGTGAAGGCAGGTTCAGGAGTCGTGACGCTCGGTATTCCTGGCAGCCCCGGGGTCCCCGATGATATCGTAAAGAACACCGTATCAATTCCGTATAACAATTTCGAGATCCTGGAAAAAACACTCAACGATCCAAAGCTTGACATTGCCTGTGTGATCATAGAGCCGGTGGCAGGCAATATGGGCTGTATCCCACCTCAAGAAGGATTTCTTGAAACTTTAAGAGAGCTGACCACGGAAAAAGGAATCGTGCTGATTTTTGATGAGGTTATCACCGGTTTCAGGCTTGCCTATGGTGGGGCCCAGGAGTATTTGAATATCATGCCCGACTTGACCTGCCTTGGCAAAATCATCGGGGGTGGTCTTCCGGTGGGCGCCTATGGAGGAAAAACTGAAATCATGGACCAGATTGCCCCTGATGGACCGGTATATCAGGCCGGGACCCTCTCTGGTAACCCGTTGGCCATGGCTGCTGGCATTGCCGCACTTGAGATTCTTGAGGTGCCCGGATTTTATGACGAACTTAATACGAAATCTGCCGAATGCTTGAACCGGCTGAAGAAGTGTGCGGAAGAGACCGGTATAGCGGCTACGTTCAACGGTATTGGTTCACTGATGACCTGTTTTTTCACTGACCAGGAAGTAGTTGACTTTGATTCGGCCATGAAGGCAGATACGGATCGATATGCAACGCATTATCAGAACATGTTAGCCAAAGGTATTTATTTGGCGCCTTCTCAATTTGAAGTGGCGTTCATGTCTTCGGCACATAGCCCGGAAGACCTTGAATATTTGGAAAAAATGACTGAATGGTCATTCAAAAAAATAGTGGAAAAGTAAAAAATCCATTGACTTTGACCTGGAGGCATGCTACCAAATCGCTGTTATATAGGAAGTGAACATACCGAACAAATGGGTGGTGATTGAGATGTCCGATTTGAAGAAAGAACTCATGTTCCTGATCGGGCATTACGGTCATATCGGCATAACGTTTGTTGCTGCCATCTTCATCGGTATGGGGGCCGGTTTATACCTGGACCAGAAAGTATTTGACGGTCGTACCGCTCCCTGGTGTATGTTTGTTGGCCTGGCATTCGGGATAGCTGCCGGATTCAAGAGTCTGTTTGATATTCTCTGGCGGAGCAGTAAGAAGCTTGAGAAAAAGGATTCAGACGAAGAATAGAAAACGGTGATCGACTATATATCTCTGAAAAAAATGCTGGCCATGAGTTGGATCTACCTGCTCCTGCTCGTGCTTGGCTCATGGATAATCGGTTCATGGTCGTTTGCGTGGGGGGTGCTGGCTGGTGGCATCATCTCGATCCTGAGTTTTTGGGGATCGCAAAAGGATGTGACCGCCTTTATCGATTCGATTACACCATCAGGAGATGATACGGCTGCAAAAGATAATATTAAGCAAAGAAAAAAGGGTTTTATTTTAAAATTCTGGCTTCGGATCTTGCTGATTGGCATTATCCTGCTCATGCTCATCAAGTATGGCGATATTAATGTCTTCGGTCTGATACTGGGGTTAACAACGGTAGTCTTCACAATCACGCTTTCAGCGTTGAGTGTGGTTTGGAAGTTCTACTTCAGCAGGAGGTAAAAGGGGTTATGGAACATCCGTTATTGTTTATTACAGTTATTCTGGAAGCACTTGGCCTGCCGGTTCCCCATGGGCCTGTTGGGCATGGAATTCTGGAGCAATTGTGCGCACCGTATATGACCTATACCTGGCTGGTAATGGCATTTCTGTTTATCGTCTCAAAGCTGACACTAAGCAACATTGAGATGGTTCCCGGGAAGGGTCAGAACTTCTGGGAGATAGTGATTGGCGGAATGGACGATTTTTTCGCGGACAACATGGGAAGAAAGCTCACCGATCAGTTTTTTCCAATGTTGGCGACCTTTGCATTGTATATCGCCATCGCCAACCTGATTGGCTTGATTCCCGGATTCATGTCACCAACTTCAAGTATTAACACAACCCTGGCGCTTACCCTGATTGTTTGGGTATCGCATCATTTCATCGGGTTCCGTGAGCATGGACTCAGTTACTACAAGCATTTTATGGGTCCGATGTGGTGGCTCGTCCCCCTGATGCTGCCGATCGAATTGATTAGTAACTTTGCCCGTTTGCTGTCCCTGTCAATTCGACTGTTCGGAAATATCATGGCCAAAGAAACACTGCTTGGTATTCTGTTCATGCTGGCCGGTGCATTCTTTGCCCCGCTGCCGATCATGATCCTTGGTGTCCTGGTCTCTCTGGTACAGGCCATGGTTTTCGTACTGCTCGCCGTGGTTTACTTCGGGCAGGCTCAGGAACATGCGCATTAATTTTTTGAATTACTAAATAGAAAATAGATAGTTTTGGAAGAAGGCCACTAAACTAAATTTTTAAGGAGAAAAAAATGGAAGGAAACATCTTTTTAG
>QZLB01000228.1 GCA_004796425.1 Desulfobulbaceae bacterium
CAGGTCCCGGGCCCGCTCGGCTGCCTTGACAATCTGCTGAGCATGATTCGCCATTTCTGGATGCTTCTCCAAATCATCCAGCAGGATTTCGGCATACCCCAGGATCGGAGAAAGTACGTTGTTGAAATCATGGGCAATACCACCAGCCATGGAACCGATGGCCTCCAATCTCTGCATATGGTTAACCATGCTCTCAATTTTCTTCTGATGAGTCAGGTCTCGAGCCAGACTGAGAATTGCCGGTCTCCCATGCCACTTGAACCATACCGCATTGGTTTGTACCCAGAAGCTCTCACCCGATTTATGCAATCCTTGAAATGTTAAGGTGGTCGACAGCTTCTTACCCGTGGGCCTTTGGGTGTATTTCTGAATGACGGTTTGCCGGTCATCGGGATGAATGTATCGTTCAAACGGGCTCTCCAGGAGTTGTTCAACCCTGTAGCCCGTCATTTCACACCCTTTCGAATTGACAAATTTCACCCGTCCATCCTGGATGATAAAAATGGCATCATTGGCGTTCTCGACAAGCACCCGGTATTTCTCCTCGCTTTCCTTCAACAACATCATTGCAGCTTTTTGCTCGGTGATGTCAACCATGGTTGCGAGATCGGCAGTCTCACCCTGATAGGATATGGGCCTTGAATACATACTGAGCCATTTTTCCTGACCGGATTTAGTAATCAGGCGCCACTGGTAGCATTCAACAAAATCGGTTTCTCCTGCCTGCTTTTTCTGGGCCTGTTCCATCAGAAATGCACGGTCCTCGGGATGAACCTGTTGGATAAAATCCATGGGTTCCCAACTCATCATTTCCTCCACCTCAAACCCGGTGATGCTCTGCCACGCCTTATTTGCATAGGCAACCCGGTTATGGTGAAGAATCACAATTCCCAACAATGATTGCTCTGAAATAAGCCGGAACTTCTCTTCACTTTGAGCCAATGCCTGTACTGAAGCTTCACGACGATCTATCTCGGCCTGTAATTGACTGTTAAGCTTATTGAGCGCCTCTGTTCGCTCTTTTACCCTGATCTCCAAGTCACTGTGAGAGTGTTGAATGGAGTTCTGATAATCAATACGCTCATGAATATCCCGAGCGATTACCAGCAGTCCTTTCTGGTGCTGATTACTGTTTCGCACCAGGGAGATGGACAGACTTACCGGTACCATCCCACCTTTGCCCCTGAATATGGTACCGTCGCAATCTTTAACATCACCACCCTTCTGCAAAACCCGATATTCCAGGAAATCACTGCGGTCACAGGAAATAATATCACCGATCTTCCGCCCCACTACCTGGGGCAACTCCTGGTCGAGCATTACCAGACCCGCCCCGTTGACCGTGGTGATTTTCCCGCTGGTATCGGTGAGAAAGAGCGCATCGGGAATTGCCGAGAAAATGGCGGTCGCTGCCGCCTGCTGATCAGGCTGCATGAAATGAAACCGGACAATGGCATAGACCAGACCGCCAAGCCAGATTACACCGAAATTCTGTGCCAGATCAGGGATATCTTGACCAAATAGCGGTCCAAGATAATTGGTCGCGTAGCCCCCGATCGTACCAGCGAAAATGCAGAATGCGATGATGATTGATTGCTTTTTTTCCCGCCTGTCCCGGACATCAACACCATGCAACAACGCCAGTAATGCGGCAATGAAGGTGGTAATGAATATATAGGCCAACAAGACAATTGACAAGATACCGTGACGCCAGTGCAACCCCCAGCCATAACTCCGGGAAACATAATCCAGCAGACGCCCATCATACCACTGCAGACAGACCGATATTACTGGAACAGCAAACAAAATCAACCAAACCCATGGTCTGGCAAGCAACCTATCCCTTCTGGTTAACACGAATGAAAAGAGCAACAGAAAGGTACTGAAGCTCCAGGCTCCCACAATGATAACATTACGAAACAGTTCAGCAAGAGCGAGCGGTGTTCCTGGAAAGTGGGCAACTGATTTACCTGAACACCAGATAAAAAAACAGATCAAGACCGCTGCACAGAGCTGGTTAAGCGGTTCTCGTGCATTCTTGATCAGCACATACACGGTGAGCACTGCATAGAGTACTGCACAAAAGATATGGAATATGGGTAAAATCATCTACCAAAGTGCGTCAGAACCAATGATAGAGCGTGGTGGTAAGATGTCCGACCAGAAACCTAACAAACACTCAACCCCGCCCCCGTCTCAGCAATTCTCACGATATCTAGTCCGTTTCATCGCTTTGTTCAAGAATTATTCTCAGTATTGGCAGGGACGCTAGGCTATGATTAAAAGGGCTGGACTACAATGTGATTCTGTTGAGATTCGAAAGGGTTAAGCACTGAAGTATGCTGGTCGGTCCAAGGCATAACGATGCACTTATAAAATATGTAAGAGCGGCAACTACTTCTGTCTGCAGACTATTACTGAAAACATCAGGGTATAGTGGCGTTTATGGAAATCCTTCGTCAGCAATCGCTGCTCCTTGAGTTGCTCAAATGAGTTTTCTGTAAGGAGTTGCGAAATATATTCCGGTTTGTGTTTGTAAATCGGAATATCCCAATCACTGATTTCTTTCTGGTAATCACCAGCCTGATTATCATCGGGCATGATCGAAAAAGCAAAGGTGCCACCCGGCTTGACAATACGTGAAGTTTCTCGGAATAACTCCGCTAACTCACCGAAAAAATGCAGAACCCCGCAACATATCACGTGATGAAACGTACGATTCTCAAACGGCAGCTGGCCATGAGAAAGATCGCAGGATGTGAGTGCTTCCGCAATCTGCTTTTTCTTGCAGACTTCCAGCATCTCCGGAGAATTGTCGATTCCCGTAATTCGTAACCCGGCCTTATTAAAAGTTTCTGAAGCCAGCCCCGTTCCAATGCCAATATCAAGGAGTTTCTCTCCAGGAGAAACCGCCTTGTAGCTCATCCCAAAAATACAATCATGAAGATAACTGCAGTAAGCACGTACCTCAGTATCGTAATCCGATGCAAAATCTGCATAGTTGCTGTCAGTTTCATCTACGTGAGTCATCTCATTATCCAAGGCAACGAGTTTCAGAGCTAAACCAGGTTCATACCAGTCACTTCTGCTGGTACTTTTCAATATTCTGTACTTTCAGGCTGTAACCAACATCAATATCGCTTGAACCGTCAACGAGAAAAAGCTCTTTGGTAAGCGATCTCACTTCCATGACTCCTGTTACTGATACGGGTGCAAACATGGAGTCAAGTTCATAGGATCTCGCCTCTACGGTGACCGCATGAACAATTTGATTCGGCGGCGGTGGTGGTGTGTGGATGCAGGCACCCACCCAGGGGACCAGTAAAAAATCGGTCACCTTTCCTCCGGACAGATCGAGCGGAAGGAGATAGCCGGCCATTGTAATTGCTTTCCCATTAAGGTCATTATTTACCGCAGTGGCCCTATACCGTCTGTCAGCAATAATTGCGTCTACATCAATACCCTTTTCACTGAACTGGGACATGGCGCTGGTCATCTCGTCATGAAATTTCTGGTCCTTTGGCTTGATTTCTTCGGGCAGATATTCCCGCAGATAAATAATCCATTCCAGAAAACCAGCCTCCTCTTCAGTTAATCCAGCGAGTGAGTTTTCCTGGGCAGGAAGTTGCGGAATAAGATTTTCCCAGGTGATTGCTATTGGTTCAATACTATGTCCACTTTTCACGATGAGTATAAAGAGGAGTGAGAAACAGAAGGAGGTAATTTTTTGCTTCATAGTTTAATTCGTCAGGTCTTTATGGTCATCCCATCATTGAGCGAGTATCGATAGATCCTCCAACCAGGAATAATTCCTGCCAGAACACCTGCTTTCAGCACCAGTCCAATGAGCATTATCTCGTACAACGATAAGAATGAAATGGTAATGAATAAACCAAATTGAGTAATTAAAAGTGGTTGAGCAACTACCAACAGTCCATACAATAACACCACTCCTACCCCAATTCCCAAGAGCGTTACCAGGATCGCCTCTGCAATAATTAATGAGAACACATGAATCGGACGAGCTCCGACTGAACGAAGAATAGCCATTTCCCGCCTCCGTTCATTGAGACTTGTCATGAGTGCAGTCAACATCCCAAAAAGTCCCACCACCACGACAAATACGGAGACCGCAATGAGTGCTTTTTCTGCAATGCCAATCAGTTCCCAGAGCTGTTGCAGGGCCACACCTGGTAAAATTGCTGAAAGCGGTTCAGCTTTGTATTGATTTATCGCGCGCTGCGTTTTAAACGTCGCGATGGGTGAATTTAACTTCACCAGAAATGCGGTGATAGTTTTTGGGGTAAGATTGAGACGTCGTGCGTGAGCTGCTGATATTGTCAGACCGGACGGGGCTGAGCCATCTGCCCAACCAATATGAATCGCCTCAATCCCCCCGAGGCTAACATGTATCGTCTGATCAGCAGGAGTCCCGGTGGGTGTGAGAATCCCCACAACTTTGAACGGCTTATCATCATGCTCGATGAAAGAAACATCTCCTGCACCATGTGAAATAACTACCGAATTACCGATATCATAGCCAAGTTTCACCGCTACTTCAGAGCCGATGACTGCATCGTATAAATCATCAAACACCCCACCGTTTTTGAATTGCAGCGACTGCTTCCGGCCATACCTAAAATGCTCAAAATACGCTTTTGAAGTACCCATGACCCGGTACCCTTTGTGCGAATCACCGAGCGATATCGGTATCGTCCAGGAGACATCGGGGAATTCGGCAATTTCCTGGTAGCTTTGCCAGGAGATATTGTTGGTCGCATGGCCGATCCGAAAAACCGAATAAAGCAGGAGTTGAATGGGACCACTCCGTGCCCCGACAATCAGATCGGTATCGGAAATCGTATTGATGAAACTCGCTCGAGATTCCGTGCGGATTCGTTCAACTCCAAGCAACAGGCAGACAGAGAGTCCGATGGAGAGAACAGTCAGAAAGATTGTAAATTTCCTGTTTCGGGTACTTTTTAAGGTAAGCAAGGCAATCTGTTTCATTCCTTCCCCCCTGCAGTCCCATCCGGGGCATTGTTGATCTCAGAAAGTTCCACCACTCGATCAAACATCGGAGCAAGGTCTATGTCGTGGCTGACAAAAATAAGCGAGGATCCCATTCGAGAACACTCCTCAAAAAGCAGGCGCAGAAAAGATTCGCGATGTTCGGAATCAAGTGATGAGGTGGGTTCATCGCCAATCACCAACCGTGGACCACCAATTAAGGCCCGGGCGGCGGCCACGCGCTGCTGCTGGCCAACGCTTAACTCCGCTACCACTTTATCCTGCACCTCGCTGCCACCTAGGTTGAGATGACTGAGGAGGCGTAACGCCTCCTCTTCCAGGGTAGAACTGTTTCGAAGCGCCTGAGCTTTGCGGGATTTGGAGAACTGACAGGGCAGGATTACATTTTCGACGATGTTCAGATAGGGAATAAGATTAAACATCTGAAAAATATACCCCATCGTATCGACCCTGAACCTGTCTCGCTCAGCCCCGCTGAGGTCGTTAATCCTACGATCGACCACCACCACATCACCATCCTGAGGGAGCAAGATACCTGTGATGATACCGAGTAAGGTGGATTTGCCGCTCCCACTGGGCCCCCTGATGAAGATAGACTCATCATGCCCTAAATGAAAGTGGTCTATCTCCAGTACCGGGAGTGTACCACCCGGCCAGGAAAAACGAATCTCAGAGAGTTCAATCAGCGGTTTACCCGCCACATCGTCCTGCCGCTTTGTGTTTGTTGTCGTATCCGTTGAAATAGACATCATTGATTAAAAGGAGATACGGTGTTTCTGCGGTGTCAACCCCACTGCTGTTTGACCCTTGGGAGTGAGCAACTGCACATCTATTTTCTCAAAACCTGAAAATTTGGAGAAGAGCTCGACCTCCAGCATCGTAATATCCTTGGGTTTTTCGCATTCAAAATGGTAGGTTACCTCAAACTCGCTGTGACTCATGTGACCCTCATCGTCATGTGCGCCTTCAGCATGTTCATCATGATGGTGATCATCTTTATGTCCCTCATGTTCGCCATGTCCCTCAAGCTCTTCCAGTAATTCGCTTTTTACCACTGCTTCATGCAGTTGACATTCAGCTTTTTTGTCCAAAAGGAATAGTTTTTCTCCATGCTTTAGCAACTCCGCGGCTTCACGAATAGCATGCTCCTGTTCTTCGTCTTTCGGTGCATGTTCAAACCCGGTAATATTTACCGCAGGACTGATCATTTCAATGATGAGGTTCTCACCATCAAGAACAACATTCATCTCTGCAATTCCATGCACATGGCTGCCATGTTGTCTTGTTTCAGCACCGACCAGCGAAGGCACGGACAAGAATAACAACATGAGGGGAACCACGAGCCCCTTACCTAACTGCTTAAGCAACAAAAAAAACCAATTCATATTCGATCTTTTCAAATACATAGAAACACCCCAGGTGTCTGTCTTAAAAATTACTCATAGTAGATTCCCCAAAAAAAAGAACCCGTAAATCAATTAAACAAGATGTTCTTTGCTAAAGAATAAAGCTGTAAATATCTGGTGGCCCTCGAATACGGAATTGCTCCTGATCTGTTTGAATAGTCCACGTTGGAATAATAAGGTGAGGTGGGAACCCATCTTGAGTGGGGACTACATGTTGCGGTATGCCAGGAGTAATGAGAGAATTACTGGCCAGGAAATCACATATCAGGCATGAAGCTTCAGTTTTCTCTTCACCATCCTCATGACCATTAGGTAGTGGAGCGAAGGGGTGCTGATGTGCGTGTCCACACGAATGAGTAGCTTGATTAAAAAGACGGCTGTAATGACTGAAATAGGCCTGATAAGGGTGGTAACTCAAGCCTGCACGATTACCAAATTGAGAGACATAATCCGGCTGATTGAAATGATTCCAATGCCCCTGCTGCACGCCCCAATGATTATGAACCAGCGGGTGAAAAACATGCGCACCGATCGACCAATAAAATA
>QZLB01000204.1 GCA_004796425.1 Desulfobulbaceae bacterium
AGATGGCAGCGATAGCAGTTATTCGTATAGAGCCAGCCGCTATGGGCCACCGGATTTTGGTCCATTAATTTTTTATACACCGGGTCGATCACAACCTTCTCAGGTTGTACAACCGTTTTGGCAGTCGCTTTGGTTTTCTGGTGGTTGATATCTTTGATTTTCTCTGGCAGCAGCGGCGGTAACTGGGCAGTTACCGGGTCTACACCATCCTCCTCAAACGCCAGCATATACGCAGCAAGTGCCTGCAGTTCCTGCCGGTTAAATTCGCCACCACCGTTCCTTCGCCAACTGATCCGACAACCACCATCACCAATAGCCCCTGCCAACTCAACCACCTCGTCATAGTTCTCTGCAATCGCGGCCTCGTCATAAGGCCCATGGCAACGGACACATCGACTCTGATAGAGGTATTTGCCCAATGTCAGCTCATTAGACAATATCCCGGAATAGTCTCTGCTATACAGTGGCAGTGTCCAGGAGAGTACGCAGCCAAACAGCAGGAAAAGAAGCCTGGATGATTTCAACAGCTGTTTCATTCAAATCCTATTGCAGCAAAAACTCTGTTACCAATTCCAACTCCCGCTCGGTCATCATCGAACCACAAGGATTTTCCTCAGAATCTATTTCGAACCCTTTGGCAATTCGTGCAGCGGGTACAACTACCGACTCTTGAATAAACTCTGGTAGAGAAATATCGGACATCGTGTCAGCTTTGCTCTTAATCAGAGTCAGGTCCGGACCCGACAATTCTGGATCGGCAGTATCAGCGAATTGATGACATTTACTGCAATGTTCAATGAACACTGCTTTCCCATCTCCATTTCGAACGTTTCCCGTATCAAAATCCGGAACTTCGATCGTCTCGAAAACCAGAGATCCACGAGCGGTCGCCTCCCAGTTCAGGACAAAGGTACTAATATTTCTGACCTCATCCCCTCGCAAAAACCCACCATTATCCTGACTCCAGGCTGGCATTACCGCTGTCGAACCATTACCTGCGTAAATCGGCCGGGTACCAATTAATCTCCCAAATTCGATGGTCGCAATAACAAATTCTTCCAGACTGCTTTGGAGTCCCAACTCCTTGAGCCGAGCAGTGAAAAAGTGTTTATCAGCAAGAGGTGGGCCAAGCTGACCAACACCTTCTCCCTTCAATCCATGACACGAACGACAATGCATTTCATACAACGTTCCACCTGCTTCGATGCGCTTGCCATGGTAGACACGTGAAGCCTGATCAAGATAGAGCGGTTCTCGATGGGCAATGAACAATACCACCAAGCAAAAACAGAAGGTGCTGAGCGCAGTCATACCAATCAAGGTTTTGGAGTTCATTGTGACTCCTCCACCTGGTAAATAAAGACTGTCGAGCTGAGCGTACTGAACTGCTCAGGTTGATGAGCTTTCGGCCACCGCAGAATGACCCTGACCCGCTTCAAATGTTCCTGCCATTCTTCGATGACCAGAATACCGGTGACGTTGTTCTGAAAATCAGAGAGCGCTGTATCAAACTCTGCAAAGAATCGCCGCAATGGTTCACTCATCCCCTTGGCGTTCTGCGTCCCTGTCTCATACACGCCAGGTGTTAGATCCTCATAACCAATCTGGTGAAAAGCACTCGGCTCCTCTTCTGGAATCAGCTTGTCTATATAAAATCGCTCCGGTGAACCGTCTATACCATAGCTTGGCATCCCGGTAATACTGAGCATTAGCAGACCAACCGCAGTAACGAATACCATTGACATTCTGAGCCAACTCCCATTACCCATACTTCTGACATACGGGAGAGCGACAAGTGCCAATAGCAATACCAGGGGAAACAATACACCGGTATACAGACTATCACCAAACTTCAATGCTCCCTGGAGCCACAGGAAAAACCACGGTGCCCGGGTCTGTGACGGTGTATGTAAAGGGTCGGCATGTGGACCAAGCGGTGCATCATACCAGAATAATGCCGCCAAGATCATGAGCGAGAGCGTCAGGATTGCCAGCACAATTTCAAATAACCAGCCCTCTGGAAAGAAGTGTACCGTCGTTTTTGGGACAGGTTTCATGGTGCGTCCACCGCCATGCACTCGAACTACACGATAGTAATGTACCCCGGTGATCAGCGCACAAATCAGTGGTACTAGCAGAACATGGAGCAGGTAGAACCGAAGCAGACCATCCTGTGAAAATTCGCCCCCCCCGCGAACGATAGAGGCAATAGATGCCCCAA
>QZLB01000011.1 GCA_004796425.1 Desulfobulbaceae bacterium
AGAGAGAGAAGAAAAATAAGAAAGATTGTCAACTGATGATCCGCATTGATTGCCAGGTCCGGGATGAGTTTTTGACGCTTTGTGACGAGTTAGATACCAGTGGAGCCCGGGAAATCAGGAAGTTCATTAGGGGTTTTTTGAAGAAGCACGATTCAGGAAAGAGTTAACAATGCGATTTGATTAAATCGATTCTGTAACGAAGCTACTGAATCAAGGAGTTGAGATGGTATGAAGATCATTAATCTTGAATCAATTGATGGCGGGTACTCAGGATTTTGCACGAAAGAGTTCAAGAAGTACCAAAAATTTAGAATTACTGCGGCATCACACCTGGTTGTACCCCTGCGTGTCTCAGACAACATTGCCTCTTACCGCGACTTTCTCGATGTCTGGCGAGAGGTCGATTCCTCAACAAAGTTTCTGGATCGCCCCGTTGAAGTGAATGAACTCACCCTCGACTCACTGAAACGGGCAGAACAGCGACTGGCCGTATATTTGATTTAGTTGGTACCAGAGCGCCTGTTTTCCCATTGAGAACGGCGCTCTTTTTTTACTCTTTTCACCAATCCCGACATTGTAATACCAACTAAAGACCTCCCTTCCCTCTCAGCCAGACCGACCGAGGACCTGATGAATGGTTGCACTCACCTCTCTTGCGGTATAGGGCTTTTGCAGGAATCCTGCAACTCCCTGGCGTTCCACTTCCTCCACCCGTGACGTTTTGGCAAATCCGGATGAGATGACCACCACCACTTCCGGATTGATCTTTTTCAATTCTCCAAAACATTCAGCACCATCCATCTCGGGCATCATCATATCAAGCAGCACGATATCAATCTCAGCCGCCTGCTGGCGGTAGATATGCAAGCCGTTCTCACCGCCTTCGGCCAGCAGGACCGTGAACCCCAACTCGGTCAGTAACCCTTCCGCTGCGGAGAGAATCAATTGTTCATCATCAATAACCAGTATCGTTTCACTCCCTCTCTGCACGGGGACGCTCTCACTGCGTTGCCCGGATTGAGGTGCTTTGACAACCGGAAAATAAAGTTGAAACTCCGTACCCTTGTCAGGCTCTGAGACAAGAACAATTCGTCCATCATGCTCCTTCATGGCACCGTACACGGCTGAGAGCCCCAGACCGGTACCCTTGCCATTTACTTTCGAGGTGTAGAAGGGTTCAAAAATCAATTGTCGTATTTCCCTGTCGATACCACAGCCACTGTCAGTTACACAGATCCGGACATACGTGCCCGGCTCAACAGGCTCACCAAACTCGCTGATCAGAGGAGTGGTGAGCACTTCATTGGTGGTAGAAAAGCTCAGGCTGCCACCGGTCTCCATGGCATCAGCACTGTTAATCCCCAGATTGAGCAGTATATTTTCAAGCTGAACGGCATCCCCCATGATAGTAGAGCATTCGGCGTTCAGATTTTTTCGGAGCCTGATATTCTTGTGGATACTTCGCTCCAGCAGACTCAATACCGAGAGGATCGGCTCATGACAATCAACAGGTGATGAGAAAATTTTCCCTCGTCTGGCAAAACTCAACAACTGTCTGGTGAGATCCTTGGCACGGCTGGCTGCATTGAGAATTTTCACGGCATTCTCATTTTTTTTATGATCGTCCTGTAACTGAATGGAGAGTAGTTCTGCAAAACCGGAGATACCGGTAAGTAAATTGTTGAAATCATGAGCAACACCACCTGCCAGTTGGCCGATAGCCTCCATCTTCTGACTTTGAGCGAGCATGGTCTGCATTGCCCGTTTTTCGGTGATATCGTGACAGATCAGCACGGCGCCCAAAATCGATTCATCCTGGTCCCGAATTGCAGAACAGGTGCCGCTTATATTTTTTTCCTTACCACCCTTGATGTGAAGCATCGTATTCTCATCCAGGTCAATAGTTGTTCCGGTCTCACAACATTTGGCAACCACGTCACCAATACCAGGACCATTGACCTTATCAAGACTGTGCAGAAGTTCGGCAAGGTTGAGTCCGCCTAACTCATGAAGTGGCGTTTCCAGAAGTTTTGCCGCAGAGGGATTAGCTCGAACAATCTGTAAATCTGAGTTAACCGATATGACACCCTCGCCGATCGCTGCCAGGGTGATCGCCAGATTTTGCTGATTTCTTCGCAGGTTCTGCTCGCTCGCCTTTCTTCGCCGATTAGCCTTTACCAGCATGGTGATGATTAAAAACTGAAAAATCAGCAATGAGACCCCAGAAAGGATGGACCATTTATAGCGATGCCAGACAGAATTTGGCGCATTGATGACAACTGCCCCACTGGGCAATTTTTTGTCAATAATACCAAATCGTTGCATCTCGTTGTAATCAAACATCGGCAAGTTTGGTGACGTCTGAATGATCGGCAGTTCAGAGGGAGCGGTGCCACCGAGAATCTGTAGGCACAATTCTGCCGCTTTTCTCCCTTGACCATCACCATTCACCAATGAGCCACCAACGATACCTTTCCCAAGGTAAAAACTCCAGACACCAAAAATGGGACTTGGGCTGACGCTTCGAATTGCATGAATTGCATCACGGTATCGAAGGATATTTTCCTCAGCATCCCGGTTAAAGCTCATCAACAGGATTGCCGTATCTTCGGTAAGATTTTTCACAACATTCTGAAGGGTTGCGGTTGACATCTTACCGGAATACATGAAGTTGAAATGATCAAGATAATCAAAGGCGATGGCCTCTATACGCTCTTTATTCGCCTGACCGGTGGTCGTTTTATCGTTGATAATGTATAACCGGTTTCGCTGAGGCATCAGTTGTTTGATTAACTCCAGGGTCCCACCAATATCATACGCCTCTATCACCCCGGTGATATTTGGTATCGAACCAAAACGTTTCTGGTCATAGAAGTTGATGCCACAAAAGACCATCGGAACCCCTTTAAAGAGATCGTCTCGCAGTGCCAGTGCAAGGTTCAGCGCATTGTCATCACAGACGATCAGGCAATCTAGGGTGGTATTCTCATATTTGTATTTCCACAGGGAGGCAAGCATCTGATAATAATCGGGACCAACATACCGCTTTGAATCCATATACTCCACCTTGATGTCAACCGCAGTACCCAGGGCAGCAAGCAGTTCCTTTTCGATCCCCCGGTGGACCTCTTCCACCCACTGCATATCTTTATGATAAGAGTGAATGATCAGAACATTATGCTTAAAGAGTGTTTGGCCGGCAGCAAGCGGCAGCGGGACATTTGGAATGAGTAAAACCAGAAACAGCAGGAAAGCTTTTACAGAGTTCATGGAATTAAGCGAGATTCTGAACATTATCACCAGCCCACTCGTTCCGCCTCACTTGTTGCGAAACGCTCGATATTTCAGTTTCGAATCGGCACATCATATTTCTATTGTGCACCACTCCCCCCTGCTGGCTGGGAATACGTTCTGGTAATGTTATCGATTGCACCCGACTCCCAGCTGTTTTGCAAAGCTTGATTGAATAATTCCAGGAATTGCTTTTTCTGCAACTGCTTCGAGAAACCAAGATAATTGGGATCCATGGCAAAGGGGTGGGCAGGATTGAGAATTGTTCGCGGTTGTTCTGTAAATACTCATTCTGCATAATCGCGCTGTTGAGTCCAGCCCTTCCCGGCCCAATTAACGCGACATCAATACGTCGGGCTAAGAGCTTCAATAAACGCTGCTCCTGGCCGTTATCTTCTTCTATTGTGCAAATTTTCTTTAACCTTTCATAATCATCACCATAACTCGATCCTCGATTACCACCCAGCGTTTTCCCCGCCAGATCTTCAATCGAATGGTAGGCAAACTCCAGCCCTTTCAATGTCACCATAATCAGCTCATCGTAATACAGTGGTTCAGAGAAATCAAAAAGCTCCAATCTCTGTTTGTTCTTAGATAGGCCGATGATGCCCCCACTCCCCTCAAGGGCATATCGATAGGCTCGCTTCCATGGATATAACTGGTACTCAAACTTTTGTGGCAGTTGATTGTCGATATGCTTCATGATCTTGATCAAAATCACTGACGGTTCCCCATTATCCAAATAGTATTTAGGCGGCTTGTTATCGTTCCGATAAATAATAATTTGTTCGCCATACCCGTCCGACCAGCTGAAATTAACAAACAGGAAGACGATTAGTACAAACCTGGTAACCTGATGAATTTTGATTGAGTTGAACATTACACAATGATGAATTCTTGGTTTCAGTGAAATGCGTAACTGCCCGCTCGCAACTATCGATTACTAAAAGCCTATCGCTTCACAACAGGTGAATCAAGGAATTTCAGTAAAGATCCAAACGAGTTTTTGTGTCAGGGATTCAATCGTTTTCGAAACCACCTAGCGATTCCGTACCGCACAATCAACTGGGTAATGAGGTGGAGATTATTCCGCTACACTATTTTGATCTTTTTTACGACTTGTCTGTTCCTATCAATATAGCCAAGTAGATTATGATGCCACCTTTCCTCCCCTACACCTGCTCAGATCAAATTGATTAGTTTCTTTAATTTACTCTTCTTTCCATCATAAATAGATGGCAGACTTTGGCTGTCCGGTATAAAAATGTAGTGTCAGCTCAACGTTATTCCGATATTTACTAATCAACGACATGAACATAATTGGGGTATATAAGGTCAACCAATGAGTGAAATCATTTTAATCTCCATAACCGGCCGCGACAGAGAGGGGCTGGACGCAAAATTCACCGGCATTCTGGCACAATATAATGTCAATATTCTCGATATCGGCCAGGCAGTGATTCACAAACATATCTCTTTAGGAATTCTTGCCGAGATACCTGAGCGCGAGGATTTTTCGTCGATTTTTAAAGACATGCTTTTCGAAGGACATAATCAGGGGCTCAAAGTAACAATCAAGCCGGTTGAGGCTGATAATTATGAGGAATGGGTCCAGTCTCAAGGTAAAGAACGACGAATTATCACCATTCTGGGCAGAACCCTCTCAGCAAAACAAATATCTTCAGTGGCTTCGGTTATCTCGGAGAACAATCTTAACATCGATGGTATTACACGACTGACTGGCAGGATTTCACTGAAACACCCGCAAGAAAAACCCCGCGCCTGTGTTCAGCTTTCAGTGAGCGGTAAACCGCTCAACATTCTTGATATGCGCAAGCGGTTCATGGAAATCTCTCAGAAAACCGGCATTGATATCTCCTTTCATATCGATAACATCTATCGAAAAAACAGAAAACTTGTCGTCTTTGACATGGATTCCACTCTGATCCAGGCTGAAGTGATCGTAGAACTTGCCAAACTTGCCGGGGTTGGTGAGCAAGTTGACAAAATAACCGAATCCGCCATGCGGGGCGAAATTGATTTCAAGGAGAGTTTCAGGCAGCGGGTGGCACTGCTGAAAGGACTGCCAGAAGAGAAGCTAACCACCCTTACCAAAACGCTGCCTTTGAGTGAAGGGGCCGATATTGTTGCAAAAACATTAAAGAGTCTCGGCTACAAGCTCGGCATCCTTTCGGGCGGTTTCAGGTTTGTCGGTGAGTATCTCCAGAAAATGCTCGATATCGATTACCTCTTTGCCAATGAGCTCGACATCCAAGACGGCCTGGTTACCGGTGAAGTGATCGGTGACATTGTTGATGGTGAAAAAAAGGCAGCACTGTTGAGAGAACTTGCCGAAAAAGAAGGAATTGATCTGGAGCAGACGATTGCCGTAGGCGATGGGGCCAACGATCTGCCGATGATCTCCATTGCCGGCCTCGGGGTTGCTTTTAATGCCAAACCCATCGTCAGAGAAAAAGCCTCAAATGCGATATCAAGTGTTGGCCTTGATGGTCTGTTATACCTGATCGGTATCCACGACCGTGAAATTTCTGATGATGTAAGAGAGCAATAGACTACTTCAAACTTTTATTTTCGCATAGGGAGAGAAATGAGACATTTCAGCATCGTTTGTATTCTTCTTTTCTTTGTCATTGGCTGTACCGCTGGCAGTAATACTACGCCCAAAGCTGGTGCTACCGCTGATACCGCATTGCAAACCTTTGACTGGTTTGAGTACAAACTTGAAGGTGCGGTGGTTAAGGAAAATAACAAAAAAACCCAAGCAGTTGTTGAACAGCTTCTCGAGAAGCAATTACGTACCAAAAGATATCGCAAGATTTCAGCTGGTGAAACTCCCGACATTCTTATTGGCTGGTATGGGAATGTGACGTCGGAAGTTAAACAAGTGCAAATAAGTCGTCATTACAAATCTCGCGGCTATGGAACCCTCAGCGGATATGTCGATCGAAACTCAACCAGAGCAGATGATGGAAGTTCAACGGTTGTATACCGACAGGGCACGCTGATTGTTGATAAAATCAATCCACATAATAAGAAAGTAGAATGGCGCGACAGTGTCTCAGGAGCACTTAAGAAAGAGATGAGTGATGCAGAAGGGTATCAATTCCTTGAACGTGCCATCACAAAAGTGATGAAAAAATTCCCAGAAGCGAAATAGCCTCTCACTCAGAAATCTCCGCCACCATGATTGGCCCGCTCCCCAGCTGGTGAGTGGGCCAATTAACCCCATGGTTAGATGCAAAAACACCCCTAAAAACGGTACGACAACCCTAGAATAGGACCGTGCTGGGCGATCTCATATTGATAGCTGCCATCTGAGTAATCAACATCGAGATAGCGATAGCCAATGATTGTTGAAAGTGATTCTGTCCACTGGTATCCAAGACGTACAAATACATCCCACATAAAATCAGAGGATACGCCAAAGCCGCCAATTACCAATGATCCGCCGACATAGAAACGAGATTCACCCAGCGGAGTAAGTCCGTTTACCCCAATGATGGGATCAACCCATGTCTTCATTTGAGAAGCTTTTGCACCCGGCAAAGCCCCGGGTTTAAGGGTAACCGTATTTTCCACCGACCAATAGCGAACGCCCGCTAACAGGTCAAGGTAGCTTGAGTACTGCTCCAGCAGTCGGTATTTACCGGCCAGCGAGGACATCCACGCCTCTGTCTGTACTTCGGCGCGGGAAAAAAGTGGTCCGGGTGTCGCATCATCATCTTCGATATTTACATACGCCAGGTCAAACACCACACCAAATGGACCTTTTTGTGCCTCTCCGACCAGAAAGAGGGCCCCATTTATATTGCCGGCGATATCATCCCAGAAATCAATATCAATATCGACCGGAGGTAACCCCTGAAAGACCGAGGCCTCCCCCTGCTGGCCGGCAAGCCATGCGTAAGGAGCCAGGTGGAACTGCCACTCATCTTCGGCAAAAGCCGGGGAACTCACCACCACTCCGAATAGAACAAAGGCAACCATCCAACTTCTAACCAGAAAAATAGAGCGCTTGAAATTCGGTTTCATGATACCTCCTGATTAACGATTAATGTCACACCCGCTCTTTCTTATAGTAATGAAAATTATTCTCCCGTCAAATCATCCTAGCTTTCTATCACCTTCATTCCAACCTCCTTTCTCACGATGTGTTTTATGCAAAAGACGACACCCGAGGATCAATTTACACAACACCTTCACCTGTGTTTTTAAGGTCTCCAGATCACCTCTTTTCTATACTCTCTTTCTACCCGTGGAATATCTATCATTTCCTGTGGATTTTTGTTTGTGATTTGACAACGTGAAATGTTACCATGCAGCAATTAACAGTCCCCATTAATCCATAGAAAGAGATTCGACATGATCATTTACCGGTATTTCTTACTGACCATCTCTCTGTGTATCACACTCCTCGTTTCCCCTCTTCATGCACAGGAAGCAGGGACCCCGGAACCATCAAACGATATCCCGCTCATTGATAAGGAGCAGGAGGCCAAACTTGATCAAGGCCAGAAGATGGTCTCAGAAAGACTGATGGGGGCTGCCCAGTGGATTGATTCTTTTTTCGAAGATGGTAGATCAATCTCAGAAGAAAACACCACCCGTGCAACGCTTAAGCTGGAGCTGGAATATACCAAGCATGATGATTTCGAGTTCAAACCACGAGTCAATATCAGGCTCAAACTTCCTCATCTTGAGGATCGGGCCAATCTGCTGATTCAGGGATCAGACGATAATGATTTTGATGTCGATGGGGACCCAACCACGCCGTCAAACCAGGATACGGACCGTGGCCAGCTTGAGGCCGCCCTGCAGTATTTCATCTACGACTCGGTTGCGCAGAACTTCTCAACCCAGTTTGGCGGATCATATAATTATCTCTATGCCGGTCTGCGTTACCGCTACCTGACGACCTGGGATAAATGGAGTTTCAGGCTTACCGACCGGATCAGATGGTATACCGATGATGGCTTTGAAAACAAGCTGGCTATTGATCTTGAGCGTAAACTCACAGACAAAATATTGTTTAGAGCGGTGACCAATGTAACCTGGGCTGAAGATGAGGATGGTGTTCCCCATTCTGAATTATTTCGGGTATACCATGTCCTCAATGAAGAGCAGGCAATCCTATACGAGGCGGGTCTTTTTCTCGACACAGAACCTGAGTATGAGGTCACCGATGTCAGCTTCAAAGTTCGCTTTCGCCAGCGGTTCTATCGCGACTGGCTGGTGATGGAGATCACCCCACAGGTCAACTTCCCCGAAGACCATGAGTATGAAGCAAACCCGGGTATACTCCTGAGGTTTGAGGCAAGTTTCGGTTATGATTCCGATACCGATACGTTTAATAAAATTTTTAACTTTTAGTTGGGATGATCGCTGAGAAATTGCTGCTGAACGCTTGCCTTACAGTGTATTTGTATAGGTAACAGCCTGGGGATTATTTGCGGTAGTGTTGCCAATGAACTGAGCGATCTGCATCAGTTCACTATCAGGGGGCGCTCTCGAATTTCCGCATTTTGGCGACGATCTTGCCGATTTTGGGATGACCGACAATCTGCAGAATCTCCCGGCTTTCATCCTGGGAGAGATATATTGCCCAATTTGCCATCACCGTTTTGACCGGTTCGGTCAACGTTCTGGAACTTGGGATGATTTCCCAGGACTTCCTTGATTTCCCATTAATTTGAAGTACTTTCTCCTGGCTGCAGTATAATTCAAATTCAAACTGCTCCTTGCCGGTAAAAATATCAAAAATCTCCCGATCACCCACTTGCCAGTCAAGGCTTCTGATCAGGAAAACCGTTGAGAATGGATCAAGCAGGAAGCTCTCCGATTCAAATTCTTTTTCCTTGATATTGGTTTTCTCACCTTTTTTCTTGGTAACTTCAACCGATGAAACACGATTGGGTGCAGGATACTCAGCCTCGATGGTTTTTCGTTTCTTCCCCGATTGCTCCATGATGGTCACCGTCTGGGGAATAAGTGGATCATGATTTACAACAGAAGTGCCCCGATACCTGATTTTATACAAGGCCCGGATTGCCCGGTTGGTTCTCGCTTCGACTTTTACCGTATAACTCTCTCCTTCCTGCTGGACGCTGATGGTCGCCTTACCGAGTTTTACGTTACCCAGAAAAACATCGTAGTAATGGGTGCCACGAACAGGTTTAAAAGACTCATTAACGGCAAGCTGTCTGATGGAGTCTTTGCGTGCAGTCTGCCCATTTGCTGGTTTCTCGGAAGCCGTTCCAACGGAAATAGTCATTGAGCAGAAAAGACCGAAGACAATGAGTAGAATTGATACTCGTTTACACATAAAAACAGGACAAGTTTTTGGTTATATGGTGAGTATATCTATTCAAACTTCAAAGTAGATACGCTCAGAACTGATAGCATTCAGCAACAAATGACGTCTGCTGCCCATTCGAGCGATCCCACACACTTCTACAAATCGCATTGACAGAAAAAGCCTAGCTTCTTTCTCTGCTCCTTTCAAGACATTTTCATTAATCAACAGTATGTGACAGACCCTGAAATGTAACAAGATTAAATTTTCATTAAACTATTGACCGACCGTCGGTCGGGTGCTATATAAGGATCATGATAGCACATTGAAGGAGCAAAAATGACACATAAGACGATACAAGAGCGCATTCAGCTCAGAAAACTTATAATAAAAACCGCCCGTACACTCTTCAACGAGCGTGGGTATGACCGAACGACCCTCAACCAGATCTGTCACTCTTTGTGTATTGAGAAGGAACATCTACTTCCCCTTTTCAGATCCAAGAGTGAGCTTCTGGAGGCTGTATGGTCAGAACCATAAAAAAAGCCGAAGAAAGACGTTCTGAAATTATCGAGGTCGCCTGCGATATCTTTTTAAAAAAAGGGTATGAGAAAACGACCATGCAGGAAATCATAGACGGTGTCGGTATTGCCAAGGGCACCATATATCACCACTTTCCCTCGAAGGACCAGCTACTTGATGGAGTGCTGGACTGGATCGTGACCGGCTATATGGGTGAGCTCGAGAAAAACCTGGCAAACCTTCAGGGCAATAGCCTGGAACGTATGCAGCAATTGATCATCAGAGGTGCCGACCACGACGGTTCCAAGGATGAGATGATCGATCATCTGCACCAGCCCGGCAACAGTGGCATGCATATTCGTTTACTGGCCAAAATGGTGACCAGACAAGCACCGATCTATGCAAAACTTATCGAAGAAGGATGCCGGGAAGGGCTCTTCAACACTGCTCATCCTCTGGAATGTGCTGAATTCCTGTTCTCAGCGGTTCAATTCCTTACCGATATGGGAGTTTACGAATGGTCTCGCAGTGATCTGGAACGAAGGATTATTGCCTTTCCGGAACTCATCGAACGACAACTGGGAGCCCCTGCCGGCTCCTTTAAATTTTTACACGAGTTGATCACCACCCAAGACGATCACTCTCAACAACAGGGATAGTATCATGAGTACATTAATGAAAAATATGTTTCTTTCAGCAACCTTTGTGATGGTGCTGACTTTGGTATTTTGCCCAACCCTCTTGGCAAGCCAGCCAACCGAGTCAACCGACACCTTCTCAGGGCGAGTCGGTCTGGGCTTCATGTTTATTAACAGCGGTAACAACCTCAACCCCAATGGCTCTGAAAAACGTATTACAAACCTGGATGATAGTGCCGATCCGAAGCTCAACGTTATTCCATTTATTGCCCCATCCTTCACTTATGATGCGGGTGAACCCGGGAATTTCAAATTGTTCTTCAATACCCGTCCCGCTATCGATGAAGTGGGGAGCTTCTCATTTAACCTCGGTGGAACCTACCCGACGGATATTGGTGTTGTTGAGCTCAGCGCTATTGTTGCCCCCTTCGAACGGGTCTGGGAGAATCCCTATCAGCTCAACACCAATAGAACGACCTCTCCCACGTCAAATTACGGGACCAAGCTGGCTCTCAACAGAATTATGAACAGTGGTTTCCATGCCAATATTGTGGTGATCAACAGAGATGTGGATGATGATATAATCGGTGATATCGAGCCGGATCTGCAGCGAGAGGGTCAGGTATACGCATTGAACATTAATTACTTGAAAACCTTCTCCCGCTCTTTTGGCATCAGACCCCGATTCAGTATACGAAAAGGAGAATTTGAAGGTGAAAGCAACTCGTTCACCAAGGTGAAATTATCCCTGGATGGTCGTTATACCCATCAAAAATTTACTGTCCTGCCACAGGTCTCCTATGCCTACAAGAAAAATGATAAAGTCCACCCGATCTTCAACGAAACCAAGGAAGAAAATGCGTTGGAATTGCGTCTGCTGATGAGTTATGCCGAACCGTTTGATCTGGAAGACTGGGCCGCACAAATGCTTGTGAGCTACTCTTATGGAGACGTCAACATTGATTTCTATGACACCGAAGCACTCACCACTGGTGTCTTTCTGGTCTACAACTTTTAATAAAAGTGACCCCATAGCACCGCCTCTTCATCTTTTATGCAGAAGAGGCGGTGATCTCTGATCACCACAGATGGACGCTGGCTCAAGATTACTTAATCACGAAGAGAATCTGGGAATCCCTTAGAGCACGTGGATACCATAGGCGCGTGAGGCAGCCTGAACACTGATCGTGACTAAGATTCCGGTCAGGATGATGCCGGTGAGTCCAATGATAATGGAAAATACCCGGGTAATTCTGCGAACTGGTCGCATATCTCCGTAGCCGATAGTCAAGGCAGTAATAAGTGACCAGTAGAGCGCATCAAATCTTGTCCACTTTTCTAGCCTGCCGGCTATTTGTCCGAGAAGGACGATGACCAGGCTCAAAAAAACAATGATCTGATAAAACAGCATCACACCCTTGAAGAAAAGCTCCAGAAAATCGACGGTAAATTCCATTATGATCCTAACACCCGAGCTTACCTGTTCCCATTATTGAGATTTTCGCGATCTATTAATTACGTTGCTATACAAAAGTGGCCATATTCTTCCCTAATAATCGCTTCACTCCTTGAAAAACTAGCGTCTTTTCTTGGACCTTTCAACCCCTTTTACCTGGTTCAACCCGATATCCAAGCTCAGGAGTCTTCCGGCAAATTAACTTTTCGCACCTCCCTCAGGAATCGTCAGTCGCACCCTGTCCACCCCCCATATCATCATCTTGGTGTTTGGGATTTTATTTCACCCAGTTGCACATTTCCCACTTTTCTGCTGTTACTCCGCTCCAAAGTAGATTAAATTAATCTCCTAATCACTTTTCAAGCATATCAACCGTTAGGTTTTGCCGATTTTCAAACGCGCTGTTACTCAATTTTTCAAAACAGAGGTTTGCACATGAGAACTTTGATTACACTCTTCCTTTCTCTCCTGCTGTTTGAGGTACCACTGTTTGCTGCACCGGATGATGGCTTAAAATGGCCTCGAGAAATTGATACCGAGAACTATCTCATCACGCTCTATCAGCCACAACTGGAATCATTTGAAAAAAATGAGCTTCAAGGAAGAATCGCCATCTCCATCGAACCAAAAGAAGGAGATATGCTCTTTTGTTCCGCCTGGTTCGTAGCAACCATGGAGACTGATCTCGAGCAGGATACCGCACTACTCAAATCCATAGATATCAGCAAAGTTCATTTTCCCGATATCGAAAACGAAGAAGCCAAGGATCAGCTTGCCGTATTTCTCAAGGAAACCATAGAATCGTGGAATCTGGTCATGTCATTGGACCGGCTATCTGCTTCTCTGGGTGACATTGATGGTCTGCAAGCAAAATCTGAATCGCTTAATAACGATCCACCTGCGATTTATTATCGGACAACGCCCACCATCCTGATCTCCATCGATGGGGATCCCATACTGAAGAAAATCGACAATACTGATTTGGAACACGTTGCCAATACAGCCTTTTTCATCGTGAAAGAGGTGAAAACCAAACAGTATTATCTTAATGGAGGGGACTATTGGTATCAATCAAAAGAGATCATGAAGAATTGGCAGAAGACTACTGAGGTACCTCCTGCAATCGAAAAGATGGCTGAAAAATACGAACCGCCAGAAACCGCTCAGCTTCCAGAGACCGACGATAATCAACCACCTGAAATAGTAGTGGTAACAGAGCCTTCAGAGATCATCGTAGTCGATGGAAAGCCTGATTACCAGGCGGTGGAAGGCAGTTCGCTACTCTATGTGATGAATAGTGAGTCTGATATCATCATGAATGTGAAGAGTCAAGAGCATTTTGTGCTGCTCGCCGGACGCTGGTATCGCAGTAAATCACTTAAAGATGGTGACTGGCACTTTGTCGAACCCCAGGATTTGCCTGACGAGTTTGCCACCATACCCGAAAAATCCTCCCTTGCGACCGTACGCCCTAGCATTCCCGGTACCCCGGAAGCTCAGGATGCACTGCTTGACCAGATCATCCCCCAGACAGCAACCGTAGATAGAAAAACAGCCACCGTGACCGTACAATATGATGGTGACCCGGAGTTCATAAAAACCAGTGGTAGCGAGGTCTCCTATGCAGTGAACAGCGATAAAACCGTCTTGAAGATCAAGGATCGCTATTATTGTGTCGATCAGGCTGTTTGGTTTGTTTCAGACCAGCCGACCGGCCCCTGGGTGGTTAGCGATGTGCGACCCGATGAAGTGGATACACTCCCCCCTGAATCACCGGTTTACAATGTGAAATACGTTTACGTCTACAACTCAACCCCCGAAGTGGTCCATGTCGGGTACTACCCTGGCTATTGCCATTCCTATGTGTATAAAGGTACAGTGGTATACGGTACCGGCTTCTGGTATCGACCCTGGTATCGTCGACACTACTATCCCCGTCCTTTTACCTGGGGTTTTGGCGTACATTGGAACCCCTATTCGGGATGGGGTTTCTCGGCCGGATTTTCCTATGGCTGGGTTGGTTGGGGGTTTCACCCCTATTCACGACCATACTGGGGGCCAAGGGGATACCATCGCGGCTACCGACACGGGTATCATCGAGGTTATAAACATGGATATAATAGAGGGTTTAGACACGGTGCCAGGGCAGGATACCAGCTCGGAAAAAGAAGTCCTGGGCGGCCCGTTCAATTCAACAACGTTAATGTTTACAACAATCGAAAAACAGGGATTGTCAAGACCCGGGACATAAACCGGTCCCGTGATCTGCAATCGGTGAGAACCGCGGTTAGACCATCAAACCGACCGAACAACCTGTTCTCCGATCGACAGGGAAATGTCTACCAGCGCACCAAGGACGGCAATTGGGCTGAGAAGCGAAACAAGGCGGCGTCACTTCCCGCTGAGCGACCAAATTTCTCCAATACGAGGGAAAACATCCAGCAGCGACCCAACAAAGGGCAAAACTTACCTGCTCAAAGACCAAATATCCCCAACACCAGAGAGAACATCCAGCAGCGACCCAACAAAGGACAAAACTTGCCTGCTCAAAGACCAGTTATCCCCAACACCAGAGAGAACATCCAGCAGCGACCCAACAAAGGGCAAAACTTGCCTGCTCAAAGACCAAATATCCCCAACACCAGAGAGAACATCCAGCAGCGACCCAACAAAGGGCAAAATTTACCTGCTCAACGACCCAATACTCCCAATACGAGAGAGAACATCCAGCAAAGCAGGCCACAATCAAATGTAAGGCCGCCCCAAACGAATAACAGACCTGCTCCTTCTCAAAGACCCGAAATGCATAACAGACCGGCCCCAGAACGTATACAACAAACGCCACCTCAAAGGGAAATTCCACGGCAGCAGCTCAACAGATCCCACGAGAATAGAATGCGGGGCGAGCAGCGGCATCGCAGCGCTCCGGCCAAAGGTGGAGGAGACCGAGGACGCGCGGCAGGAAGACGAGGTTAATCTGAGCGAAATAACTCAAAATGGTTATTGTCATCAATACAGAAACAGAATGATCACGCACTATAACACATAATTTTACACCTTTGGAGATCGTGCACCATGAAACATCTTCACATAATCCCATTGCTCATCTTCGGCCTGTTGCTGGGCACCCTTTGTTTCTCAAGTTCAACATTCGCCACTGAGAAGAGTGCCGCTGCATATATACTTGAGGCAAACGACCCCTTTATGGGTGATTATTCCGCGATGAAAAAGAAACGGTTTATCAGATTCCTGGTACCGTACAGCCGCACTTTTTTCTTCTTCGATGGCGCAACTCCCAAAGGGCTGAGTTATGAGAACGTGCAGGAGTTTGAGAAGTATCTTAATAAACGGGAAAAGACGGGCACCCTGAAGTTTCATGCCATCATCATCCCGACCGCCCGGGAAGACCTGTTTGTAAACCTGGCAAAAGGGTTGGGCGACGTGGCCGTGGGTAATATTACCATAACCAAAAAACGGGACATTTTGGTTGATTTTAGCGCTCCTTTTGCTACCGGGGTAAAAGAGGTTCTGGTGACGTCCAAAGAACACGCTGCCGTGGAGAACCTTGAAACATTGGCTGGCAAGAAGGTTCACGTCAGAAAATCGAGCAGTTATTACGAGCACCTCAAACAGTTCAATTTCTCACTGGCTCAAAAAAACAAACCAGAAATTGTGATTGAAACGGTCGATGATCATCTGGAGGATGAAGATCTGTTGGAAATGATCAATGCTGGACTGCTTGATCGAACCATCGTTGATCAGCACAAGGCAAGTTTCTGGGCAAAAATACTGGATAACATTACCATCCATGAAAATGCGTATACTAATGATGACGGTCAAATTGCCTGGGCCTTTCGGGAAAACAGTCCTGAGTTGAAAAAGGTGATCGATGAGTACGTCAAAACAAACAAGAAAGGCACGCTCATGGGCAATATCCTGCTTAACCGGTATCTCAAGAACACCAAATATATCACCAATTCTCTCCAATCCAAAAACATAGAAAAATACAATGGATTGGTACCCTATTTCACCAGGTACGGACAGAAGTACAACCTCGATCACCTTTTCCTGGCAGCGGTTGCTTACCAGGAATCGAGGCTTGATCAGGCAACAGTGAGCCATGTGGGAGCGATTGGCGTGATGCAGATTCTACCTTCCACCGCACAGGACAAGAATGTCGGTATCCCTGAGATTGATAAAGTAGACAAGAATATCCAGGCCGGCACAAAATACCTGCGTTTCCTTGCGGATCGTTACTTTCCGGCCTCAGAAGATATCGACGCCTTTAACAGCACGCTCTTCGCCATTGCTTCATACAACGCCGGACCGGCTAAAGTTGCCCGGCTTCGAAAGGAAGCAGCCAAAGAAGGACTGGATCCCAACAAATGGTTTCATAATGTAGAAATAATCGCCGCCAAACGGATCGGCCGGGAGACGGTCCAATACGTCTCCAATATCCTGAAGTATTATGTTGGTTATACACTGCTTGAGGATAAGATGACTCAAGACAAACAATAATTGGCAGGCAGAGGGGTGCCCCCCCTCTGCCACCTACTCAGTTCCCTCCTGGGTCTCTTCAATCAGCTGGTCTACAACCATCTGCAACGCCTCTGACGGATCCATCCCTGACTTGAGACATTCATTATAGGTGGCTATCTGCCGGTGGGCGCTGGTCCCACGCCGGGCAATTGTGGTGATATGTTCAAGTTCTTCAACACAGTCAAAATAGACCGCATCCGAATATAGAATGGCAATTGCCTCCTGCATCAGCTCGTGGAAGGGAACTATTTCACCACGGCCAAAATCAAGTAACCCTGCATCAATTCCATAACGGTGGGCCCGCCAACGATTCTCGGCGACCAGGAAATTGTTATACCGGCGCCAGCGCTGATTGCTGCGCCTGAGTCTGAAAAGCATGCGTAACCAGCAGCGGTAAAAGGCCGCAATGGCCATGGCATCTTCAACCCGGGTACAGACATCCGTGATACGCATCTCAAGTGTCGGGTAGCGATCGCTAGGGCGGATATCCCACCACACCTTGGTGGCATCTTCGATAACTCCTGCTCTTACCAGGACCTCGATGTGACGCTGATATTCTCCAAAGCTGTCAAAATGTTCTGGGAGCCCTGTGCGGGGCATGCCATCCCAGATACTTATTCGATATGACTTTAAACCGGTATCCCGCCCCCGCCAGAAGGGTGATGAAGTGCTCAGTGCAAGCAGATGTGGCAGAATATAACTGACCTGCCCCATCAGGTCGGTTCGTAGATCGTCATCTTCAATTCCGACATGAATATGCATACCGCTGATCACCAACCTCCTGACAACCTCCTGGAGGTCATCGGCCAGCTGATTATACCGTTCCCGGGGAGTGTGCTCCAGATCACCAGGACTTCCAAACGGGTGGGTTGAGGAAGCGATAATTGCCAAGCCATGTTCTGCGGCTACTTCACCGACAGTCTTACGCAGAAGATTCAGGTCGCTTCTTGCCTCGCCGAGGCTGGTGCAGATCTTTGTCCCCACCTCGATTTGGCACTGCAAATACTCGGGAGAAACCTGGTTCCCCAACCGCCTTTGACACTCGGCAAGCATACGCTCTGGCATCTGGTTGATCAGATTCCTGGAAGTGCGATCGACCAGTTTATACTCTTCCTCAATGCCGATGGTGAAGCTCGGTTCTTTGATCATGGTTCCTCCGCAACCCGTTTACAAGCGATTCCTGCCATACCTTTAAGGTAACGGATTTACCGGCAATATGCACGATTGAAAAAACCTCACCTCGACCGGTAGATCCCGGAACCTGACAGGAAAATGTTCAAATCGCAGTCGGCACCAATATAGAGGAGAAAGATAGCTAATCTTTATCCCTGACACTCTCGTTTGGTTTCTCTTGTGCTCAGTAACGGCAGGACCGCTGTTCCTCTTGCAGAGTCGCTCGGGAGAACCTATTGGTGGCGTGCTCGAGAGCTACTTTTCAGAAAAGCACTCTGTTCGATTGATAGAAAAAAATCAGACAATTATATAGTGCGATGGGTAAGTGCATCAATCCCATATGCGAAAACATGATCTAACCTCGACTCCTAAGCTAAGTGAAATTAATAACACGGGAAACGATGTCAAAATCTTGTCTATATTATGTTTTTCAGCGAATAATCAGGTTGTGCAGTTCGTTTTTATCATCAGCCTCAGCAGGAAAATGATCCTTCAATATTTCGCCAATACGCACTATCGCGTCACATATCGCATCTGTCTGTCGCTTTTGCCTGATACCGTTGGTGACCAGTTGGACAATCTCCTGCCAGCTTTGCTGGGGAATTTTATCGCTTATACCTTTGTCACCAAGCACGCAGACGCGACGCTCAAATACTGAGATGTAGAGCAGCACACCATTATGAGCCTTCGTCCGATAGAGTTGCTCTGTAAAAAAAGCCGCTGTTGCCGCGGTCTCAACTTCCTGGTTGACCCGCTGAGGCAGCAAAAAACGCTGTTTAAGCCACGATGTTCGCCTTACCAGCAGGTGTGCAAGTGGATAGAAAATGATTAAAAACGAGAGAAAAATCCACATGTTGTCCGGCCCCACCCAGAAGTAGGGACCCGTCAGGTGAGCCGCCAATAATGAACTGGGGAATGCGATAAAGCACCCACCGATTATGTCTGCAAGCGGATAACTGTGGCTTGAAGAGACCACCATCGGGACAATCTCACCAGATGTTTTTCTCTCCGCCTGCTGCACACATTCGGTAATGCGCTGCTGCTCTTGCGTTGTTAGAAATTGTTTGGCCAGTCTCTGCATATGCACTACCACCCTCCGGAGGCACCGCCTCCTCCAAAACCACCGCCACCACCGCTAAAACCGCCGAAGCTGCTGCCGCCACCACCACTAAATCCCCCATAATGGCCACCCCCGCTCATCCCGACACCACCAGAAGATCCGGCCAATGCACTGGCAACAATACCTCCAACAATACCGACCAGAATTAGCAGCAACAGCAGCCAGCCTGTAATGCCCAAAAAGAGCACCCCAAAAAGCGGCGTAATCACACCACCAGCTACACCGGCAAGTATTTTATTCTTTCTGAAAAGGGAACCGAAGAAAAAGAGGATAAACATGAGTGCAATCATCATCTCACCGAAGTTTCCCTTTGGAGAACTGGGCAGCTCCGGCACCACACCTGCCTGATATGCACCCCTGACCGCAGAAATCATAGCCTCAACACCATCAATTACACCTTGATCATAATTACCGTTACGAAATTGTGGGGTGATGACATTTCTGATGATACGACCCGCCGTTAAATCGGTCAGCGTCCCTTCCAGCCCATAGCCAACCTCGATGCGTAACTTCCGGTCATCGCGCGCGATGAGCAGCATGGCGCCGTTATCGACTCTCTGCTGACCGATTTTCCAGGCCTCAACCGTTCGCAGAGAAAACTCCTCAAGACTCTCTCCTTTAAGCGAGGCAATGGTGAGAATCACAATCTGGGTAGAATCACTTTTTTCCAGTTCGGATAATCTTGACTCTAATAATGACTCGGTCGAAGCTGAGAGTATACCCGCATTATCGTTCACCCGACCTTGAAGCGATGGTACTTCAAGGGCCGCTGCAGGAAAAGAAAACAACAGAATCAGCAAAATTCCGAGCAACTCCTTGGTTATCCTGCGGAATAAATCAGCCATGATCATTCTCAGTTAAAATCGACCTGAGGTACAGCCTGAGCACTTTCGTCAGCCTTATAATACTCCTTGCGTTCCAAGTTCAGCAGGAAATTATTGGTCAGGTTCTGGGGAAATTTACGTATTGATCCGTTAAAACTTTCAACCGCTGCATTGTAGCGTTGTCTCGCCACATTAATGCGGTTCTCAGTACCCTCAAGCTGGTTCTGTAGATCAAGAAAATTCTGGTTCGCTTTAAGCTCAGGATAACGCTCGACGACAACCATTAACTTGGCAAGGGCCGAGCTAAGACCTCCCTGGGCAGCAGATAGTTGCTGCATTGCGGTGGCGCTACTAAGATCGCTCGGGTTGAGCTGGACAGCGGTTGCTTTTGCTCGGGCATTGATCACCGCCTCCAAAGTTTCCCGCTCGTGGGAAGCATACCCCTTAACGGTGGAGACAAGGTTCGGAATAAGGTCAGCCCGGCGCTGCAGGGTCGATTCCACATCAGCCCACGCCTTAAATACTTGCTCCTCTTTCATCTGCAGACTGTTATATCCGCAACTTGATAACATCAAAACGGATGTCAGTATCAGTATAAGTCGAAACGCACGTATCATCTTTCCTCCATAACAGTTTGTCGATTTTTGCCTGACAGGTAGGGTGGGTGACAGGACATTGTTTTCTTTGTCCCTCTTTTTTGCCCGTACTTTCTCTAAGACAGTCAGCAATTTACACAATCCTATCCTTTCCCAACCACCATTTCAACCAGTTTTGAGTACTCCACGTACCATTTACCAATTTCAGAAGAATGGGTCGTAAAGGACCCTGAACTGGAGCGTCAAAAATAAACAGTACCGACCCCATAGTACCGGTGACTGTTGTGTTTTTGAACGAGGGTAAACAGACACATAATCAAATAAGAGAGATTACCAACTGAAAAGAAAAAGATTTCCACCGGGCCGGAATGACATACCCATGGGTATCCCTGACAGAGCCAATCCGCTCGGGTTGGCCCATTACAATGAGTGGGACCGAGATCATAAACCCGGCACCAAAAAAACGCCGGGCATTGCCTGAAATAGTATTGGCCAACTCACCGATCACATCATAAATCAGGTTGGGACTGGCCTCTGGTTCACCCAGGCTTAAAACCAGATCCTGCAGCATGTACTCAGAAGCAGTTACCAGTACAAACCCCTTGCGTTCACCAGATATACCAATAATACCCGTGTAATCGTTGACACTTATTTCATTAACAGTGATCAGGTACGGAGTTTCAACAACAATATTAAGTTCAGTCGCGGTGGTGAAATAGTGTTTAATGCCATCAATAAAAACTTCAATATCCTTTTCCGTTATCATTTGTTTCCTTTCAATTTTTTACTAAAGGCAATGCATTTCACCAGTGCCTCATTGAGATCGCTCTCGGTGAATGGTTTACAGAGGAAACCATAGGCACCATTTTTCACCGCCTTGATGGCCGTCGCTTTATCAGCCAGAGCAGAAATCACCAGGATCACCGCATCCGGATCAATTGCAGCCAGCTCCTTTACACACTCAGTACCTTCCATCCGGGGCATGGTCAAATCCATGGTTACCAACTCTGGCTTGTGCTTAATAAAGACCTCTACGGCTTCCTCGCCATCACTGGCAGTAACGATTTCAGTCAGATCAGCCAAGTTGATTTCCCGCTCAATTTTCCTTCTGACGATAAGAGAATCGTCGACAATGAGCATTTTCATAAATGAATCCTCAGGGGTGTAAGCTTTCGAAATTCTGCGGGACCTCAGGCTGCATGGGCATCAGGCTCAAAGAAAAATTGAAATTCAGTATAGCTGCCGGATTGGTATTTCAACCTGATCTGTCCATTTAACGAGTGGATTTTGGATTTGACAAGGTCCAGCCCCACCCCTCGACCGGCATGGATATCCGCTTCGTTTGCGGTTGAAAAGCCCTGCTTGAACATAAGCGCCAGCAATTGCGGGCGGCTCATGCCAGAAAGTTGCTGTTCAGTTGCCAACCCGTTGGTTCGGGCTTTTTCCTTGATGGTATCCAGATCGACACCCTGCCCGTCATCTCGGACTGACAGCTGTAATCCCTTGCCATTCTGGGCTAATGAAACTTTGAGTTTACCTTCAGGAGATTTTCCGTTACTGATCCGCACTCCCGGTGTTTCAAGACCGTGGGCAACGGCATTCCTTAGACTTTGGATTACAATATCTTTTACGGTTTCTGCCTGGGTAGATGGCACGAGCAGCGGATCAAATTCCGAAAGATCAAGTATTGCTTTTTTATCATAGTCATCAGCAATCTTTTCTACCAGGGTGGTCAATGGCGCTTTCCAGTAGCGCTCCAAGATTTCAGTTTGATCCGAAGCTGAATCGGAACCATGATTATCTGCCTCTTTCAAACCGATCGCGGAGAGATCAATGTCCTTCATCTTCTCGGTCAGGTTTTCTATAATAAAGAAATCTGAAATAAGCTGCTTAAGGGTTACCACGAGCGGCAGGAAGTCTTCTCCGCTGAGATTATTCCTGTCCCTGAGTATAGCAACGTCCTGTTCAAAACTGTGAAACTTCTCTACCAGAAAATCAAGACCAAGAGCTGAACTGTCTCCTTTGAGTTTATGAACGATTCTGAAAATTGGTTCCAGCTTGTCTTCAAGTTTTTCGTTATTCTTTACCGGACTTTTGAGGATAACATTGACCTCGTTCAACCCATCACCGGTGGCTTTCAGGTAATCATTCAGCAACCCGTGATCGACATGAATAATAGTGAGCAGCATGTCAATCTCTTTGGAGGACTTTTCACTGGCTGCTTTCAACTGGTCTGCCAGTTGAACCTGCTTGGTAATGTCCTTGACGGTTACCAGCAAACTATTCAGTTCCTTATTCTCTTCAACACGTGAAAATTGAAAACCGAAATACCTGGTCTCAAATAAGGCGTTGTCGGTTGCGAGATTAACTTCTACCTGATCAAGGGGATTGAGATCTGCAATCAGCGACTCATTGACTCGTGGTGAGAATAAAATATCAGTATACTCTTTTACCGCATCCAGATCCTTTTCAGAGACCAACGGTCGGAGCAGGTCGATGAAATTCTGGCCGGCCAGTTTTTGCTTTCTAAA
>QZLB01000330.1 GCA_004796425.1 Desulfobulbaceae bacterium
CGAATCAAAGAACCAGCTCAGATATTCAAGCAGCACCCCACAAAATGTGACATTTCTGTCTTTTCCATACCCATTTGTCGCCCTGCACGATGCGCCCCCCCCACGACTAATCCGTTATCGATCCACTCGCCACCCCCAAAACGCTGCCCGGGTGTGGCAAGAGGAAGAAAGAACAGCCACAAGAACTACATGGCGCACAACTTGCATATTACGCATCATATAGTGTATAGTGTTTGCCGGCTGATGAGTCGGCACGGTGGAGCAGGTTACCTGCTCCACCGCTTATCACGCCACCATAGCAGACACAAAAATAGAGTTAAATCGTTGCGTCGTTTCAACTAGTTTGCGGCAATTTTGCCGCCACATGCAGGACTCGTAACGGAAGATTTATATTACGTAACAGATACGTTGCGAAGGTGGTTGTATGACAATGATGCACAAATCGCGGGTGGCTTCAAGTACAAGCACACCCGATTTAGTAAAGCTCAGTTGCCCCATCTGCGGTTCCTCCTATCTCTGCTCCTCCAAATCCGGTGAAGGATCGGTCTTCCATGTTTATGATAACGAAACCCGAACCATTGCCATCCAGCGATCAGAGGTTGAGAACAGTATCATCAACCGGCAGGCCATTTTTTGCGGTGCCTGCAGCTGGCACGGCTCCATCGACGACCTGGTCGCCTCGGCCATGTATTGATATCGCTTACAGCTACTCCAAACTCAAACCGGCGGAATGTTATGGCGGACATAATCTTTTATGAAAAACCGGGCTGTATTAACGGTGGAAAACAGAAAAAAATCCTCGAAGCTGCCGGACATAGGCTGATCTGCAAAGACATTCTTACCACGCCCTGGTCAGAGGAGCGCCTCACTCCGTTTCTGATGAGCCGGAACCCAGAAGAGATTATGAACCACACCGCTCCGGACATCAAAAACGGCACCATAACCCCTGCAAATCTCAGCTTCAAGGAGGCACTTGCCTTGATGATAAGCTCACCAATCTTGATCAAACGCCCGCTGATTCATGTCGAAGGCACTGCCCTTCAAGGGTTTACCAACGAGAAGCTTAAACCTTACCTGGGAAACTGGGACGAAAGCGATGACGTGGTTACCTGCCCGAACCTCAGGACCATTTCATGTGACGAAAAAAGATAAAGAGCTGGTAGATCAGCATATCTCTTAAAAATGAATGAGCCTGGTAATGAGGGGGACTTCCCTGAATATTATTTAACCAGCACCAGACCCGCCAGCCACATCATCTCAATTTCCTGCTCAAACGCTTCAGTAAAAATCTCCTGACTCCAGCCGGCGACTTTCATTAATTTGCCCACATTCACCCCATAGCCAGACATTGAGGGACGGGCAGTATCTGGATTCCGACAACTGCCTGTTCCAGCCAGCACCTCACAATAATCGAACTCACCGCATAAACTTCCTTTACATGACCCACCGGCAAATCCCTCTGAGTTTATAAAGCCGTATGATTTTGCCGCGAACTCTGTTTCTGAGACAATCTGTTGCAATACTTTGAAGACCTCCTGCCGCTCCTCCCCAATCAGAGAGGCCGTATCAACCTCCAACCGAAGAACCAGCGCATACTGTGTCTGCGTGAGCTTTTCCCGAAAAGTGGCAGGGCCAGAAACATTCGGCGGACAACTCATCGACTGTCCAAAACAAGGGCAGCGAGGGTCCCGGCAAAAAGCAGCCAGCCGACCCTCCACCTCAACCGCATCAGGGGAGAGTAAGGCGGCGTGAGTTGCCCCATTTTCCAGTGCTCGCTGCACCAGTTGTGAAGGATCATTTATCATAATTCATTCGAGGGATATACTTCGTTTTCTTATTCGTTAGCACCCTGTCGTTTCTACGATGCAAAGTACTCATCCAAAGTCTCCAGGATCGTGGTCCACCCTCCTTTGTGATCATGCATTGCTGCTTCATCAAAGAATTTTACGTGGGTTAACTGTACTTCTGTTTTGCCCGCTTCGAGACTGGCAAACACCAACGTAACGGTGCTGCCCTCCGGAGAATGATCAGAGACCCAGGTAAATTTCAATTTATGGGGGCGGTCAATCTCTAAATAGCTCCCCTCATGGGGAAGTGAGTTGCCTTCGAAATTCATAATGATGGAAAAGCGGCCACCAACACGAGGATCGTTTTCAACCGCAGGTTCCGGCATGCCTTTCATTGGAATGATGAATTTTGATAATGTGTAAGGATCAAGCCACGCATCGAAAACTTTTTCAATTGGGGCGTGAACAACTTCATTTATGGTAAGAGACAGATCAGTCATTTTCGGTACCTCCAGAAAGTATTTCATCAAGCTTGGCTAATCGCAACGACCAGATCGACTTGAGTTCATGGAACCATTGCTCAGCAAGCGATATCTGTTCTAAATCGGCTTCAATCAGATGAACTCTTCCAATTGTTCTTCTGCGCACCAGGCCTGCTTTCTCCAGCACCTTAATGTGCTTGGATATTGCATTGAGTGACATTTCATAATGTTCGGCCAGACTCGTTACCGGACTGGCTCCATGTTGGCATAATTGCCTGAGTAGCGAACGGCGTGTGATGTCGCTTAGTGCCTTAAAGACCATCGAAAGCTTTATGTCATCAAGATATTCAACCATGTGGTTCACATATAAGGCGCAAACAAA
>QZLB01000247.1 GCA_004796425.1 Desulfobulbaceae bacterium
AGCTAAGGATCCAGCACTGGCCATCGAGGACGCATCGGGAACCTATGGCAGATTTCAGGACGCTGTAAAAACAATTGACCCGCGAAAAGAATAGGAGGATAGAACATGGCTCTTTTTGAAGGATATGAAAGAAGAATTGGTCAGATCGTTCCTGTTCTCAAGCAATACGGGATTAATTCGATCGAGGCAACGGATGAGATCTGCAAAGAGAAAGGATTGGATATTTCAGAAATTGTCAGAGAAGTTCAGCCAATCTGTTTTGATAATGCCTGCTGGGCATACACCATGGGTGCAGCACTTGCCATTCAAAAAAGTCAGCAGGACAGTGTATCCATTGCCGAAACCCTGGGTGAGGGTTTACAGGCATTTTGCATTCCCGGCTCGGTAGCTGATTCTAGAAAGGTCGGCCTCGGTCATGGTAATCTTGCCGCAATGCTCCTCTCTGAAAATACTTCCTGTTTTGCCCTGATTGCCGGTCATGAATCCTTCGCTGCAGCCGAAGGTGCAATTGGCATTGCCAAATCAGCAAACCGGGTACGCTCAAATCCACTCAGGGTCATATTGAATGGTTTGGGTAAAGATGCCGCCCGAATCATCTCCAGGATCAATGGTTTTACCTATGTCCAGACTGCATTTGACTATCAGAGCGGGATGTTGGATATCGTCGATGAAGTTGCTTTTACCACTGGTGAGCGAGCCACTGTCCGTTGTTATGGTGCAGATGACGTCAGGGAAGGTGTGGCAATCAACCATTTTGAAAAAGTTGATGTTTCAATCACTGGAAATTCTACCAACCCGACTCGTTTTCAACATCCGGTTGCAGGAACGTACAAGAAAGAATGCCAGGAGCAAAACAAAAGCTATTTCTCTGTCGCCTCAGGCGGAGGAACTGGACGCACGCTCCACCCCGACAATATGGCTGCGGGGCCAGCCTCATATGGGATGACGGATACGATGGGCAGGATGCACTCCGATGCACAATTCGCGGGTTCATCATCGGTTCCCGCTCACGTTGAAATGATGGGCTTGATTGGTATGGGAAATAACCCCATGGTAGGAGCCTCGGTTTCTGTCGCCGTTGCCGTGGCTCAAGCCAGCGATAACTCCTTATCTAAATGACAACCAGCTTGAATCTTAGTCTGAAACAGGGGGCCCCGGACACGGTGACTCCCTGTTCAAACCGATTCATGAATCATCAATGATGATAGGATCTCAATGGAACGGTGGAGCATAGTGGATACCGCCCTGATTCCAGAGTCCATTGATTCCCCTGCCAATCTTCAGCTCTGATCCCTGGCCAAGATTGCGTTCAAAAATTTCCGAGTAGTTGCCAACCTGCTTGATAATATTGAGAGCCCAGTCCTGAGCCAACCCCATTCCGGTTCCGGTCGACTCATCAAGTCCCAGGAGTATCCTGACGTGGGGATTGCTATTTTGCTTCATCACTTCGAAATTACCTGATGAGATGTCGTACTCCTCAGCTTGAAGCAGGGCAAAAAGGCACCAGCGAATAATACTGAACCAGTTTTCATCACCTCGCCTCACCACCGGTCCGAGTGGCAATTTCGAGATAACTCCCGGCAATACCCGCACTCCTTCCTGGTCACCGAGATTCAAACGCAAATCATGAAGCTTTGACTGTTCCAGGGTAACCGCGTCACACCGACCTTCAGTAAAACCGAGTATTGCCTGGTCGAGCGTGTTAAATGGTACCGATTCAAAAGGTATCTTGTTTCTCTTGAAAAACATATCGAGATTCTGTTCCATCAAGGTCTCACGCTGGACACAGACCTCAGCCCCCTCCAACTCCAGGATACTTCGTGCTGCCAGCTTTTTTGACAACATGAATCCCTGTCCATCATAATAACTCACACCGACAAAGCGGACCGCCAGTGCCGTATCCCGCACCTGGGTCAAAAGTGAACTGCCCGGAAGTAAGTCGACATTGCCTGAGATGAGTGCGGTAATGAGTTCCTGCTCCGGGAGCACGACGAATTTTACCTTTCTGGCATCACTGAGCACTGCAGCGGCAACTGCCCGGCAGAAATCGACATCAAGACCACTCCAATTACCTTTGCCATCAGAGCGTGAAAAACCATTTTTCCCACCACTGGTGCCGCAGATCAGCTCATCGCGTTCTTTCACCTCATCGAGGGTACCCGCCTGTGCTGAAAGACCAATTATCAGTATGAATATCACCAGTAATCCTGCCAGGCTCTTCATGCCATCTCCTTATGCGATATGCGCCCTCTCCCAGAAACTGGGATTTCTTAACGCAGCGCAGCATCTTACTCGGATCATACGTCATTGTCCATTGTAACAAATCACCCCACACCCCGTGGCTTTACAATAACGGACCGATATTTACTTTTCTCATAATGTTCGGTATGAATACCATACACTTTCTCGAGTCACGACACTATCATCAATTACATGAAACCGAATAAACCTCCCAAATCTGCAAGACATGCAGCAATCGAGGTGCTGTATCAGCTCGATCGTACCACCCTTCCACTCACCCAACTGTTTGAAAAGGTTGTCGGGAACGCCACACTTAACTCTCCAGACAAACACCTCTGCATGAAGATTTGCTATGGTGTACTGAGGAATCGACAATTCATCGAGTATGTACTTAATGACCTTTGCAAGAAACCGCTGACTAAGATGATGCCCTTTTCTTACCATGCTCTGTGTTGCGGTGTATTTCAATTACTATTCCTTGATCGGATGCCGCCCCCCGCTGCAATTAATGAAACAGTTCAGGCCGCAGTCTCCGAAGGTCTTCCCCGACAGGTCACCGGCTTCATTAACGGGGTGCTACGAGAGTGTGATCGCCGACATGACGCCTATCTCACCAAACTGGAGAATATGGGCAAGCATGGCTTTACCAATCATCCCTCCTGGCTCACCGAGCGTTGGACTCACCATTTTGGTCATGAACAGATGACCCGGATCTGCCAGATCAATAATCAGGAACCAACCTTGCAACTTCGGTGTTGCGGCACCGCAAGTTCTTCCCAGATTATTTCCCTCATCTCCCAGGAGGGTATTGTGGCAATTCCAGGGAATTATAGTGATGAGGCAGTTATTTTACCCGATTATAGAGGGTCGGTCGCGAACCTGCCAGGGTACAGCAATGGACTGTTTATGGTACAGGATCAAGCCGCTCAGCTGGCCACACTTCTGCTCGCTCCTTTTGAAGAGAATCAGCGTATCCTTGACTGCTGTGCCGGGTCAGGCGGCAAGACTATACATCTGACCCGTTTGAGTCTTAGTCAGAAAAGCCAGATCAGTGCCCTTGAGCCGGCTCCACATCGCTATCGTCAATTATCCGAAAACCTACAGCGAACCGGAACCACTAACCAGGTGAAAACGTACCTGGAGACAATCGAGAGATTTGGCAGGTCAGCCAAAGTATTATTTGATTCCGTATTGGTTGATGCACCCTGTTCGGGTACCGGGGTGATTCGTCGAAACCCCGATATTCGCTGGTATCGCCAGTTAGACAGCCTTTATACCTACCAGAAGAAGCAGCTCACCCTGCTAGACCAGGCAGCCTCACTCCTCGCTCCGGAGGGTGTGCTGGTATATGCCACCTGCTCGCTTGAACCGGAGGAAAACGATCAGGTAGTAACCATGTTTCTGGAAAAGAACCGCAATTTCTCCCTGAGTGATTGTACCCCCTGCCTGCCGGAACCAGCGCATGCATTCGTGACAGACGGCTGTTTTAATCCGCTGCCACAAGAAGATATCGACGGCTTTTTTGCAGCCCGGCTTCAGCGAAACAACTGAGATATTTTTTTTGCTTTGTAAAAAATGAAGCTTAATGTAGTTGCCAGCAGATGAATCGGTATTGAAATGTCCACAGTAAATGACGTATCACCTTCTGATATGGGGAAATAATGGCAGAAATCAAGAGTACACTGGAAATGGTTATGGAGCGCGCAGCAAGAATGAGCGCCGAGGTCCCTGAGGTCAATGCTGATCAGGCGGCAGAAGAGCAGGGTATGAAGCTTGCGGCACTCTTCCTTAATGGTAAGGAGGACAACCTGATAACGCTGCTCAATGCCCAGCCATCCGAAGATCAGGTTGCAATCCGAAACGGTATGGTGAAGACGCTGCTCAGAAACGTTACCCTGCCCAGGGATAACGAAATTTCTGAGGTGTGTCAGTTAAGTCTGAACACCATCGTAGAACTCAGCGGCAACGGAAGTGAGGTTACGGCAATCTGTTCTGAGCTGGCTCAGATTCTCGAGCAGTATAATCAGCACAAAGAGCAGGTCCGGGAACAGCTTGACGGAGCAATCAGGAATCAACTCAAACAGGCACTTCATCAACAGGGACAGAGTGTGGATGACGAAATGCTCAACCCCGCCATGCACCCGCAGTACCAGGAAGAGTGGAGCAAAGTTTCAGCAGATCTTAACGAACAGTACTCGGAAGCAATCAACCAGAGAAAAGAAGCGATCAGCATGAGGATCAGCGGTTGAACCCTACTCAACCCGCGCCAATGTACGATATGAATCACCTCAACAGAATCAAAGCCTTTCAGGCAAAACTGCGTAGGAAACAAATCGACGCGTTTCTTGTTTCGCAACCGTTTAACAGAAGGTATCTTTCAGGATATACGGCAAAAGATCATGGTATCGCTGAAAGCTCCGGGGCGCTTTTTGTCCCCGCCCGGGGTGATGCACTCCTGCTCACCGATTTCAGATACCAGACCCAGGCGCAGCAGGAAACCGACTTGCGCGTAAAGCTCTACAAAAGGGGACTGCTGTCCCTTCTGAGTTCTTTAATAAAGCAGCATGAAGTCAATGTGTTTGGGTTTGAGAGTCATTACACCCTCCATTCTATCGGCCTGAAACTCATTAACCTCGCAGAAAAACAGAAGGTCGTGTTGAAGCCCTGCCTGAACATGATTGAGCAGATGCGGATTATCAAAGACCAGGATGAACTTGAGCTAATAAGGAAATCGGTTCGCCTGAACGAACAGGTTTTTTCATCTGTTTTTAAGAATCTTAAAGCTGGCATGCGAGAAATAGATATCGCTGCTAAAATCGAGAACCAGATGCGCATTGCCGGGGCAGAAGCTCCCAGTTTTGAAACCATTGTTGCCGCCGGCAAGAACGGGGCCATGCCCCATGCCTGTCCCGGCCCGGATAGTATCGATTCCAAAGATTCAGTCACCATTGACATGGGACTTATCCTGAATGGCTATTGTTCTGATATGACCAGAAATTTTACCCTCGGCAAGCCAGCTGTGCGCTACCGCGAACTGCACCGTGTAGTGCGGAAAGCTCAGCTGGCGGGACTGGCTAAGGTCAAAGCGGGAATCCCGGCCTGTGATGTCGACAAAGCCGCACGAGAGGTTATTTCAGAGGCCGGCTACGGGAAATATTTCGGCCATTCACTAGGACATGGTGTCGGCCTCGAAGTGCACGAAGAGCCCAGGGTTTCACCAAAAAGCAGGCAAAAGCTCAAACCGGGAATGGTCATAACCATAGAGCCGGGCATCTACCTACCCGATTGGGGAGGTATTCGCCTTGAAAATATGGTGGTCGTCACCGAAGACGGGGCGGAGCTTCTCAACACAGATACCACCTGGCTTGATATCTAGCGCACCCGCTCCCGAAACCTTTGACTAACGAATAGAGAAGAAACGAGTCCCGAACATTTACCCCAGAGCCCACGAACATCTGCCATGAGACAATTTGTAATTGATGAGCTTTCTCCCCAGGAACGAGACAACCTTGATTCTTTTTTAAAGCGAAGCCTGAAGCAGGGTCCGATGATCGGCATCTACTGGCTGACCCTGACCGATGATCTCCTTTCAGAGGAGCAACATGAACATGATGAATGTGGTCCGTACTATCTGGCAGTAGAACTTGATGAGACCCGACTCACCTTTGAACTACTGGTGCGTTCAACTTCCAATCTCCATTGCTCCTGTATCACCTATGCCACCCCTACCCAGCGGCAATTTGTGCTTGATTTCATTGACCGTATGCTGGAGGAGGAAATGATCCGGGCTTAACGGGGTGGTTTCCAATTTTACTTTTAGCCTCTGAACTTCTGGTGAAAGGATTGAATCGAGGTATAATGGGGTGTGACATATTCATGCGTGCAGTTGTTTTCTGGCAGGTGAGCAGATCCGGCAGCAAAGCTGACGAATCTTCACCTACCTTTTTTTGAGAATAGCTTCTGAGGGTTCAGGGAACCATGCATATCATTACGACTCATAAGAACACCGATTTTGATGGTCTGGCCTCAGTAATTGCCGGCACTCTGCTGTTTCCCGGCTCTGTAGGGGTTATTCCCAAATCCGTCAATGCAAATGTGGCAAAGTTTTTATCAACGCACAAAACAGCATTCAATATTGTACTTCCCAAAGAAGTTAACCTCGACGAGGTCGATACACTCACCGTTGTCGATACCGACCAGTGGCGACGAATTGATCGATTAAACAGTCTTCAGGGGCGACAGGAGCTAAAGATTAACATTTGGGACCACCACCAGAATGGTGGGGACATCAAAGCGGACTTTATTTGTCAGGAGCCGGTTGGTGCCACGGTTACACTGTTGATTCGCGAAATGAAAAAGAAGGGTATGGAACTCAATCCACTGATCTCGACCATCCTGCTCATCGGGTTGTACGAAGACACGGGTCACTTGAGTTTTCCGGCAACCCGACCTGAAGATGCCATGGCTGCTGCGTTCCTGCTGGAAAATGGCGCCGATCTCAATGTTGCGGCAACGTTTTTGAACCCGCCGTACGAAGAGATTCAAAAGGATGTTCTCTTCACTATGATGCAGGACACCGAAAAGGTCAATCACAACAATTATACGGTCGGCATCAATATCCTGCGGCTTGAGAAGAAAGTACCGATGCTTGCGGCAGTTGTTACAATGTATCGGAAGATTATCAACGCAGACGCGGTTTTTGTCATCCTGGTAAACGATGAGGCAAGCTCAACCGTTATTGCCAGAAGCGGCGTTGACCGGATTGATGTGGGCGCACTGTTAAGGCAACTTGGCGGGGGTGGTCACCCCGCCGCAGCTTCGGTGACCGTCAAGACGAAAGATTATGGCCCTGAAGAAATCAAGGAAAAGATCATAGAACTGGTCAGGAAAAATCGCCAGAGTGGTGCCGTTGTTGCAGACCTCATGTCATTTCCGGTAACCTTTGTCTCACCGGATCAGAAGATGAATGAAGTACGCGAGATCATGCAACAAGAAAGTATTCGGGGGGTTTTGGTCGGCACTGAAACCGATCTTCAGGGCATTATTGTGATCTGGGATTTTAAAAAGCTCAAGCTCGATAAGCAATGGAACCAGCCCGTTAAGGCTTTCATGGTCAGGGACGTGTCTGTTACCAAACCAGATATGCTCGCTTCAGAGGCCGCTCAGTTTATGGTAAAAAAGAACATCGGCCACTTACCCGTATCACATGAAGGCAAGATAATCGGTATCGTCACCCGAACCGATATCCTGAACTACTTTTACGGGATGCTGCCTGAATAACACTCCTGAGAATATCACATACCTGACTACTTCTTGTTCCTGCAACTCGGGCAGATGCCGGCAAATTCAACCCTGAAACCGGTAACCCTATACCCCCTGGTTGATTCGATTTTGTCCGTCTCCACCTGTTTGCGGTCAATTGCAATGTTATCGACCCGGTGACACTGGACACAATATATATGATCATGGGCTTCAGGTTCATAATCGAACCGTTTCTGGCGACCACTAATCTCAAGTTTGCCAATTAAACCAGCCTCGGAGAGGGTCTCCAGGTTGCGATAAACGGTCGCCAGACTAATGCGCGGCATGACCCGCTTCACCCGCTCATAGAGCTCATCTGCACTCAGATGCTTTTTACTTTTCTGCAGTTCCCTTAGAATAAGTTCACGCTGATTTGTCATTCGCAGTTGCATCTACCACCCCCTCAATAATTAATCCTAAGTGTAATTGATAATTATTCGCATGTCAACTTTACTGCCATCGCAGACTGAAAACACTGGAGCAGGCACTGAAAATATTCATGGTGACAACTGAAAAGCCATTGTCCCCTCGCTAGTGGTAGTCAGATTGGTTATAATAACACTATGAATATCCTGGAAATTATCCATCTGCGAAAAGAGTATAAAAATATCGTTGCGGTGGTAGATGTGTCATTCTCGGTAACGGCAGGAAGTTGCTATGGTTTGCTGGGCCCAAATGGAGCAGGAAAGACTACCACTATGGAAGTCATTGAAGGTATCCAGGAGGCTACCTCCGGAACAATACTCTACCAGGGCAAAAGCCGAACTCCCTCTTTCCAGCAGGAAATCGGAATTCAGTTCCAACACACCTCATTGCTGAATTTCCTCTCTGTCGAAGAAACGTTGCGTACCTATCAGAAACTTTACCACAACGAATCCAAGATCGACTGGTTGATCGAGCGGTGTGACCTGCAGCCAATCCTCGGTCGCCGTAACAATAAACTCTCAGGAGGCCAACAGCAGCGGCTGATGCTCGCTCTGGCTCTGCTGAACAACCCGCAGCTTGTCTTTCTTGATGAACCCTCTACCGGTCTCGATCCCCAATCCAGACGATACCTCTGGGAAATCATAGAAGATATCAAACGAGATGGTAAAACAGTGGTTATGACCACTCATTCCATGGAAGAAGCAGAACACCTCTGTGATCGTATCGCCATCATGGACAAAGGCGAGATAATCGCCGAGGGAAGTCCGGTTGCCCTGATCCAGTCTCATTGTCATGAAAACACCATTACCCTGCCTGTCAAACGTATCGGTAATAAACTCGAGGGACTGGAGCTTGCGATCACGGTGAACAGCGACTCGGCAACAATTAAGACCTCGGACGTCCACGAGACGCTGGAGCTGCTGATTAAAGAGGGGATTGAATTACATGAAATGGTTGTTCACTCTCCAAACCTTGAGGATGTGTTTCTTAAATTAACCGGTAGAAAATTACGGGAGTAAGGGTCCAGCTGTAAAAGTCCGGTTGAGAGTGAGTTAATTGCATGGAAAGAATCAGTTACCGCCGAATTTGGACGATGTTTCGAGCCAGAAATTGCGAGTTTTTCAGAGACACCGCTGCGTTTGGTTGGAATTTCGCCTTCCCATTTCTCATTATTATCGGTTTTGGTATCATCTTCAGTGGGGAGAATTACCAGCGATTCAAGGTTGGAGTATACCCTGCCGAAGCTCAGGTTTTTGCTTTTGAGGGTTCTGGTATCCCTGATACTTTTTTCAACAGCGACGCAATTCGAACTGTCCCCGTTACTGATCTAGAAACGGGTAAGGAGAAACTGCGGTTACATAAACTCGATCTTCTTATCTGGCTTGAAAAAGATCAACATACCTATTGGAAAAATCAGCAATCACAAAACAGTTACCTGGCAGAACAAGTCTTGAAAGGTTCACTCACCCCAGAAGGTGTGCTTCGGGAGTCGCACATGATTTCCGGAGCGCAGGTCCGTTATATCGATTGGTTCTTTCCAGGTCTGATGGCCATGAATATGATGTTCTCGGCACTCTGGGGTGTCGGCTACATTATCGTCCGTTACCGAAAAAACGGGGCGCTGAAACGATTAAAAGCTACCCCACTCACCGCCTTTGAATTTCTTTTCGCCCAGACACTTTCACGCATATTCCTGCTGATGTTTACCTTCGTCATTGTCTGGATTGGCTCCGATCTTATTTTCAACTTTCAGATGGAAGGCTCTCACCTCCTGTTCTTCTTTACCTTTTTGCTCGGTGGTCTCAGTCTCTGTTCTATTGGGTTAGTTCTTGCGGCTCGGGGTATCAGTGAGGAATTTGCCAGCGGCGCCCTCAATTTTATCTCCTGGCCAATGATGTTTCTCTCCGAAGTATGGTTTTCACTAGAAGGTGCACCGGAGTGGGTACAAAACCTTTCCTGGGCTTTTCCCTTGACACATATGCTAAAAGCAGCAAGAAAGATAATGAATGAAGGTGTTGGACTTGAAGGTATCGCTGTTGAGTGGGGCCTGATGATCTGCTCAACTGTTATATTTTTAACTTTGGCGGCATATTTCTTCTCCTGGAGTGAATAATATGTGGACTCGATTCATTGATGCACATCTCCATCTGCAAGACAGTAGATATGGTGACCAGGTGGACCTGGTAATTGACAAGGCCCGGAAATCCGGTGTCTGCAGTATGTTCTGTAACGCAAGCAAAGAAAAAGATTGGCCTATCATCCTTGATCTTTCCGCCCAATATCCGTGGATTATTCCATTCCTTGGTATTCACCCCTGGTATGCTCAAACCACAACCAAAGATTGGGAAACCCGGCTCTATGACAGCCTTTCCCTGTGCGAATATGGGGCGGGTATTGGTGAAACCGGACTGGATAAGGCGCGCCCCCAGGAGTTTGAGCAACAGATCGCCCTACTCGAGGTCCATCTGGATATTGCGCTTGACCTCGGTCTTCCCGTATCCCTGCACTGCGTTAGATGTTGGGGGAAACTTATTGAAATACTGGAAAGAAGAGCTGCCTTGTATAAGTTGCCGACGGTCATGATCCATTCTTTTAACGGCTCACTAGAATCCATGAAAAGATTAACCCGGCTCGGCTGCTATATCTCATTTTCATCCTGGATCGCAGATCCTGAACACATTAAATTACGCGAAACCTTTCTGGAAACGCCATTGGAACTCGTGCTTTTGGAAACGGATGCACCCGATCAAATTAACCCGGCGCTTGCCGACCAGGAAGATTTGATCACCTCGTATAATGAACCAACCCTGATTACCGCGATCTATCGAGCCGCGGCCTATCAGCGCGGGTTGCACATTGAAAATTTCGCAGAGCAAATTTGGCAAAATGCAACGGTTTTCGCGAACAGAGCTCTTATTAGGTGAACAAGCCTTTTCACGTTTGGCCAACAGTCATGTTGCAGTGATAGGGGTCGGCGCTGTCGGAGGGTATGCGATTGAAGGACTGGCACGAGCAGGGCTCGGCCAACTTACCTTGGTTGACTTTGATTCAATACAGCCCACCAATATAAACCGGCAGATTCTGGCAACGGAGAGGACCATAGGCAAACCGAAAGTGGATGCGGCTCGTGAGCGAATCATCAGTATCAACCCTCATTGCCAAACCCAACCACTCGAACTCTTTGCCGATGACCAATCGATCACCCGGGTTCTGGAGATGAAGCCAGACCTGGTAATCGACGCCATTGACTCAGTAAACCCGAAAACTCAAGTATTACAGACAACCTATCAGAGCGGCGTTACGGTTATCTCTTCCATGGGAGCTGCCCTTCGAACGGATCCAGAAAAAATCAAAATTGGTGATATATCTCAAACATCCAATTGCCCGTTGGCAAAAATCATTAGGAAGCGCTTGCGATCTCGTGGAATACAGAGCGGTATTACCTGTGTCTACTCGACCGAGCAGGTGCAGTTTGATTTCACCCAGAGTAATCTAGACGACAGCCAGGACCCCCAATACCCCAGGGGCAGAAAACGCAATACACTTGGGAGTCTCCCCACACTGACGGGTATTTTCGGACTTATTCTGGCCAACCTGGCAATTAAAACACTTACAGAAAAATGAGCACGAAACGGCTTTTCATTGGTGTTGAGCTCGATGAGTTCAGCAGAAACATCCTCGGTTCTCTCGGACCAGTCGTTCAGGGTGGGCAGCCAACCCCGATAGATCAGCTTCACCTTACCATACGGTTTATTGGAGAAGTGGAGGGGACGCTTTTTAAGGATATCGCCGAGGCGTTGCGATCGGTTTCATTTCAACCGTTTCCTCTGACGATAGAGGGTGTTGGTCACTTTCCGCCCCGGGGTAAGCCCAAAGTCCTCTGGGCCGGCATCAAAGGTGGGGGAGATTTATTGCTTTTAAGGAATCATATCAACAATGCGTTATTCCGCTGTGGAATCCCCCCTGAAAAACGAAAATTCCATCCTCACATAACCCTGGCGAGACTCAAGTCCACCTCTGCTAAGCGGGTCGCCGAGTTTCTGCAAAATTACCATGACCTGGAAACACCGACTCAATCTATTAATGGTTTTACCCTTTTTTCAAGTGTACTGACCCAGGAAGGAGCAATACACACCGTTGAGCAGCGCTATCGATTCTGAGCGGGACGGCAACTACGGTTCGGTCAATGGGACAATCAAATCAGGCTCGTTCTTCCTGTCGGGCAGACTGCAGTAAGATCACCATCGCCACCATAATTACCAGAATGCCAGGAACAACTGAGACTTCAGGCAAGCCTTTGCCGGATATAAAATCGATCAGTAGGACCAGTGGTGGGTAAAGATAAGAATAAGCCATAACTCTGGTCGGCCCAATAAATGGTATTGAGAACTGGGTCAGGTAAAAGGAGATGACGGTTGTAAACAGGGCGAGATAAAATATCCATCCCCAGGTGCTCAGTCCCACCTGGGCGAGCTGTAAGCTCTTAAGTTCAAACCCTGCCATTGGCAGAAGCCAGAGAGAACCGGTTACCAGCACCCAGAACGTCATCTGCTCCATAGGCTCGCCTCGGTGCAACATTTTTACCAATGGTGTATAGAGCCCCATCGCCAGACAGCCAAGAAGAAAAATAATGTCCCCGCGATTCCAGCTCATCTCAAAGATGAGTAGTGGGTTGCCCTTGAAAATAACCAACAACGCACCGATAAATGCTGACACAAGCCCGGTCAACTGAACTTTCGCCAACCGCTCTCCAGTCAGCACTGCAGCATAAAGACCGGCAAGTAGTGGTACCAGTGTAAAAAGCACACTGGTGTTAAAGGCAGTGGTGTATTTCAGTGCCACAAACATACAATAAAAGAACGTAACCAAAGCCCCACTGATCATGCCATACCGGAAAAATGCATTGAGAGTTATCGACAAACCATATTTTTGCCAGATAACCGGGAGCAGAAGCAGACAAGCAATCAGAAAGCGCAACAGCGTCAACAGAGCCGAACTCAAATTGTTGGTAATGTGTTCTCCGACCGAAAAGGAAGTGGAAACCAGAAACGCACAGAAAAACATCAAGACCAAAACAAACTTTTTATCCGGTTTCATGATTTCCAGAAACAAAGAGGCCAAAAAACAAAGCGGCCGCTGCTTTGGTGCAAGCAGCCGCCGCTTCTTCGATCAATTTAAATTGAGAATCGAGTTTACTCCTCTACTTCATCGGAAAAAAGCACCCGATACAAGACACCGGTAAGGGTAAAGAACATCGGTATTGTCCAGATCGCGCCAAGTCCCAATGGAATGGTTGAAGCCAGATAAATCAGATACATTACCAGATAGATGCCAAAAACCTTGAACCAATGTTTATGGATTGTTTTCCTGGACAGCTCCATTGCATCCCACGGCCCCAAATCTCTGGTAAAGATCAACGGAAAGGTCAAAGAGTAGCCGACCGCCAGGTAAATCCCCGGTAAGACCAGAAGGAAAAACCCACTGGTAATAAGGATGGTCATTAGAAAACCCGCAAGAACGACTTTACTCAGCTGAGAAAATCCGCTGAAAATGAGTTTCCATGAGAACGGGCGTCCCTGCACCCGCCTTACACCAATATTGATGAGGCCCGCCAGAAAAGACATGGACAGGATAGTACCAAAAAGGACGATCAGGATATTGACCCAGGCGGCAACCGTACTTCCTGCAGGAGCACCCGCTGGAGGCAGGGTAAAAACCGCAGCGGCGGCAAGACCAAAGAGCACAATAAACATGGCGATCATGCCAACCCAGATAGAACTCTTAACCCCTTTTACTAACACCCACGCTTCTTTTAGTACACCACCGACGGTAAACTCTTTGAGCGGAGTGTAATCTGGTATGGACTTCTTGGGAGTTTTCTCCTTTACCTTCTCTGTCAACTCGGAAACCGTTTCAGCAGTCGACTCCGAACCAGAAGTTTCGCTCTCAGCGGTGCCGACCAGCATCATATCTAACTCTGCCTGCAACTCCTCCTCGACGTTTTCTGCCACCGTTTCTGCTGGCTCACCCCGATCATCTTCTGTGTCCTCGATGTCATCAAGAAACATACTTAGGTCTTCACTATCTTCCTCAGTTTCATCGATGACTTCTACCGCCTCTTCTTCACCTGAGCTATCTTCTTCCAGGGTTTCCGACAATGCTTCATCGTGATCGGTTTCAGGTAAAGACTCAGAATCATCAGCAAACAGATCTATGTCTTCCGACTCGGATGTATCAGAAAGTTCAGTATCCTCATCTGCTTCCCCGTCCTCCAGTTCATCAGCGAACAGATCTACTTCCTCAGCATCGGTTTCTTCTACCACCTCCTCAGAATCGTCACTGAACAGCAGATCCATCTCTTCACTGATATCCTCGTTATCATCTTCCTCCAAGTCTTCATCTTCTGCTGAATCAGTGACTTCTTCCTCGTCACTGAAGATATCAAGGGCTTCCTCCGCAACTGACTCCTCTGCAATCTCATCTTCCTGAGCTAGGTCAGAGAATTCGTCAAGCGTTTCTGTCGGACTCGGCTCCTGATCAAAATCATCTTCAAAGGATGCCGGTTCCTCTACAGGATCAATTGCGACTTCTTTCTCCTGCCCCGCCAGCTCATCCACCTGCTCAACCTCATCGTCTAGTGGTAGGGCGGCTTCAGATTCCGGCTCTGTGATCTGATCCTCTCGGGGACTTTCGGTTGTTTCTTGAGCGGATACTGCTTCCGTCAGTAACTCTGGTACAAGGAAAATGTTTGTGCATTTCGGACACTTGACTTTCTGACCAAATAATGATCTGTCAGCGCTACCACTTACCCCGCAATGGGGACACTTCATTTTCATATACCCTCCTCTTTTACCTGAATCAGGATACCCCGTGCGCAATCCAGCTCATCCGCTTTTTCTCTTTCGATTATCCGGCACATGCAGGGCAGATCGACTTTTCACCCACCACATTGATAAACTCATCACTGAAAAAGAAACCGCAGATGGTGCACTGATTTGGTGGTTGGCTTTCCATTACAATCTGCTGCTCTTCTGGTTCTTCTTCCACCTCAGCTAATTCACTCGTTTCAGGCTCCTCTAGAAGCTTCTCCTGCACGAATACATCAGACGGCTCTTCATCTTGTTCATTTTCTGAATCTAATGGGATGTCATCGAGTTCAGACTCACCTGGCAAATCAAGATCATCACCAATCAGCGACTGCTCAATTACCCCTCCGCCCGCTTCCGGTGGAAGATCGACAATGACATCATTTGTTATTCTAAATATTTTCTGACATTCCGGGCACCTGACCTTCTTTTCAAACAACTCCCCGGATGCTGTTCCACCTAACCCACAGTGGGGACAAACCATCTTCATCGCACTCCTCCAAACCGCAAATCAACCGCTATTAATGATTCAAATCTTTGTCAAAAACCCCGTAATGGAATATTATTATAGTGTAGTTTAAACAAATACAATGTTTTTTCCAATATTTCCAAGGGAAACCTCATGCCAGAATACATAATAATAGTCGCCGTTGCACAAAATGGTGTCATCGGTCGGGAAGGTACACTACCCTGGCACCTACCTACTGATCTCAAGCATTTCAAAAAAACCACCATGAATTTTCCACTGATCATGGGCAGAAAAACCTACGAATCGATCGGCAAGCCCCTACCAAATAGAGAAAATATTGTTTTAACCAGAGATGAAACAAAGAATTATGCAGGTTGCATTATGAAACGCACGATAAAAGACGCGCTTGATTATTGTGCTGAGGAAGCAAAGGTCTTTATTATCGGCGGGGCCGATATTTTCCGGGAAACACTCCCATTTACAGATACACTTATCGTAACGGAGCTTCAGCGAGCAGTTGAGGGAGATGTCTACTTTCCCGAGATTAACACCAGTGAATTTAACCTGATCGACTCCACTGATTATGATGTTGAAGAACGGTTCACGATCAAACGGTATGAACGGGTCAGCCCCTAACCATACCGTATCATGCCGCCAGGCGCGTTGAGAGAAAATCCAAAGCGAGCATATCAGCGACCTGACTGGTCGGGATATCGGTATCAGCAGACAATTGGTAAATTTCACGCAACGTCGCAGCTATTTTCTCAGTTCGTGTTTTTGCCCGGTTACTGCAATATGGCTGTCCGATTTCACAGCTGATGTTGATAACACCACCAGCATTTATGGCATAATCAGGCGCATAGAGAATATTTCTTTGATGCAACAGCCTGCCGTCCACTTCACTCTGCAGCTGATTGTTGGCGCTGCCTGCCACGATCCCACACCTCAGGTGTGGGATGCTCTTCTCATTTAAAATCCCCCCGAGTGCGCACGGTGCGAACACATCGCATTTAACCGCAAGGATCTGATCGGGATCTACTGTTTCAAAAGGAGTGGTGGCGGCCAGGTTCTTTAAATTTGCCTGATTAATGTCAGCAACGATCAATTGGCAGCCTTCATCATGAAGCATTCGGGCAAGCCTTCCCCCCGTTTCGCCCGCTCCCTGGATCGCTATGCGTAAACCAGAAATATCTTCGATCCCCCATTTATGAAATACACTGGCTTTTATTCCGCACAGAACACCGTATGCCGTGAATGGGCTTGGATTTCCACTCCCACCAACCGTCGCCACATGGCTGGTCCTGGTCATGACGATGGCCATATCATCGACCGTAGAATTAACATCTTCTGCGATGATATATTCACCGCAGCATTGATCAACAAATTCTCCCATAGCCTCAAACAGTGCCGCGCGATCGATCGTACGTATGTCAGCGTTGATAACGGATTTTCCGCCTCCCAGAGGGAGCTGCGCCAGGGCGTTCTTATAGGTCATCCCTCTACCAAGCCGCAGCACATCTGACAAACCAGCTTCATCACTGCTATATCGCCAGACCCGGCAACCTCCGAGGGCCGGTCCCCGAGCGGTATTATGCACGGCAATCCAAGCAGTAAAACCGACCGAATCATTCTGACACTGCATTACTTTTTCATACCCATCTACTGCGAGCTCAACATATGTGTTTGCCATAGGTCCCTCTGAGTTATACCGCTGCTGGTAATGGAGAATGCTCATGAACGATATCACGACCACGCTGAATGGCTGCCTTGCATATCTCATTAAGCCCGACCGCTTTACTGCCAAACACTTTTCTAAAAGCTTTGAGCACACTGGGTTCACTGACCATTGAGGTCAATTCGATATAAGCCCCAAGCATAATCATGTTTGCCATTCGACGATTTCCGCACTTTTCAGCCTCACCCACAGAATCGATTGGGAAGATATGGATATCATCACGCTCCGGCTGTTGTTCAATAAGGGAAGAATTCAACAACAGGATGCCACCGGAAACGAGACTTTGCTCGAATTTCACCAAGGAGGGTGCGTTCATGATGATACCAGTGGTTGCATCATCAGTAATAAGTGGAGAACCTACCGGGCGATCGGAGATCATTACACAGCAATACGCTGTCCCCCCGCGCATCTCTGGTCCGTATGAAGGCAACCAGGTCACCTCTTTTTTCTCCATCATTGCCGAATATGCCAATGTCTGGCCCAGTGACATAATGCCCTGACCACCAAAGCCGGCACAAATAAGTTTTTCGCAAAACATGATTACTCCTCCTTCTGCTCCTTGAAGACACCGAGCGGATAATATGGCACCATATGCGCTTCCAGCCATTCAAGCGAATTAACCGGTGAGAGTCCCCAGCCTGTTGGACAGGTAGAAAGAATCTCGACCATTGAAAAACCTCTTTCTTCCCGCTGATACTGAAAGGCTTTTTGCATACACCGCCTGGTCTTTCTTGCCTCCAGGGGTGAATGTACTGAACAGCGGGCGATATATGATGCACCGGGTATCTGGGCAAACATTTCCGATATTCTCAATGGCATACCGCAATGGGCAACATCTCTCCCTGAGGGTGCCGTCGTGGTCTTCTGTCCCGGTAGCGTGGTTGGGGCCATCTGCCCACCGGTCATCCCATAGATGGCATTATTTACGAAAACAACGGTGATATTTTCGCCGCGATGAGCGGCATGAACAATTTCTGCGGTGCCAATTGATGCAAGGTCACCATCTCCTTGATAGGTAAAAACCGTTTTGTCAGGATGAACCCGTTTCACGCCAGTCGCAACCGCTGGAGCCCTGCCATGAGCAGACTCAACCATATCTAAATTGAAGTAGTTGTACGACAATATCGAACAGCCGACCGAAGCACATCCGATCGCCTGATCAAGTAACTCCAGCTTATCCAGTGACTCAGCCACCAACCGATGAATGATTCCATGGGTGCAGCCCGGACAATAATGAGTTTTCACTCCTGTTAAACCTGCGGTAGTGGTGATCGCCTCAGCATTCATATCAGCGTCCCCCCAGAACCTTTTTGGCAAAATTGGCAATATCAGCGGGTGCAGGTATCATACCGCCTGATCTGCCCAGGAAACTGACCGCTACCTTGCCATTTACTGCAAGTCTCACGTCATCAACCATCTGCCCCTCACTCATTTCAACACAAATCACCTGGCAGCCGGTATCGATCTCCCCAAATGGCGCCACCGGAAACGGCCACAAGGTCTGAGGCCGTATCA
>QZLB01000048.1 GCA_004796425.1 Desulfobulbaceae bacterium
CCTTTGTCCTCTATCAAGTTACGGAAATCCCCGATGGCGTTGTCCTTGGAGCAGGTTCTATTTTAACCAAAAACCCAGGACCCTATGAGATCTGGGCAGGAAACCCCGCTCGTAAAATTGGCGAGCGAAAACCCTTGACTGATGAAGAGATTGCCCACGCAGCGAACCGCACTCGTTTCAGGCTATGTTAGAGGAAATTTCTCAGCCAATCAATCCCTGTAGACGATCTGATACTTCTTGGTTGGACGTTTTCGAAATGGTTTCTGCAATGGCGGCAATGATCGCACTGACAATACCAAATTTCGGTGAGGGGCTCAACAGTTGTACTTCCAGTGTTTTCACATCCATCATTAAAGTTTCGAGCATTTCAAACTCAAGACTGTGAAGATCCCCCATCCCTCGTACTGCCGCAATAGTCGAGTTGATCAGTTCGACATCCCCTCCACTGAGTATTGTATCACCACTCAATCGCTGGTGTAATTGTGTCTCCCCTGTCTGTTGCGCCTTACCACAAAACAAAAGCCCCTCAGCAGTAATGGCAACACCCCCAGAGAGCGTTACTAATTCGGCATAACCGTCAACAATCAATTCCTCTGCAATGGCGGAGGATTGTGTTCGATCCAATCCTAGGGTGTCGCCGATCTCGTACATCGATACCTGAACGCCCGTTTCACCTGACGTTGCCTGCCAGATAACTTCCAGGAATTGTTTTTTGCCCTGATCACTTTCAACCATGTGAATCCTCTGGTTCAGGCACGAGGTGGCTTGAGATTATATTTCTTTACAAGCGCCAATCGCTCTTCAGGAGCACAATCATTCATATATTTTTTCCAACCGGGGCAGAAATTAATGTGAAACCGCCATAACCGACCAAGAATCGAGCGTGGTTTCTCATCATGAATCATTCGCCATTTGCACGTCTGACATCCTGCTTTTTCTTGCACCATGAATTCTCCAGGTCTTTTTCAGGAATTTTTCAATCTCTGTTGATCTGATCACTCTCACGGAGGATCACCGAAACGGTCAGGACCGTACCGTTTTCTTCTTGGGGGCACTTTTTTTCGTGGATTTTTTGCTACTCGTCCCACTACTGCTCACAACGTTACTGAAGATCAAAGCATCTTTTCTGGCAGTTTTTTTCAAAAGATCATGCCTGGTAACTCGATTGGTATTAGCCGGAGTATCCATTATGATGGTAATCGGATTCTGCTCTCGATACTCTTCCTGATATTTCTCATAGGCGATTTTCTTTAATTTCCCTGCATCTCCAGACAGATGTGGAAAATCTTCCAGCACTTTCTGCGATGCCCGATAAGCCCGCTGATACTCACCGGTTCGATAAAGAAAATAACTGTACTCATTGAGTATCCAGCCACTATAAGAAAGCTCCAGAGCTTCCAGGTAATCTTGTTCAGCTGTTTCAATATCTTTTAGTTTCAGATGATTCCGTGCCCGATGACAGCAGAGCTTAGCTTTTTCATCCTCGCTATCAACTTCTTGGATCTGTTGATTAATCATATCGATTAATTGCTGGATATTTTCTTGTGAGGAAAATGAGACGTTCGGTGTTTGTACCATGAAGAAAACGGTGCTCACCAGCAAAGCTATTCCGATTTTGCAGTGCATGTCAAAACTCCAGGCTGATCAGGATTATTGTTTACATCATTAAATGGTCGTAACTGTCTATACATTACAGGAGAATTTTGAATGTGACAATTCTTTGCACACTGATCCGAACAGATCAGCACGAAAGAGCAGAAACATCAAGAATAAATGAAAGCGTTAGTAGGTTAACAGTGGGGCACACGCATTTAAAGTTGACTCCTCAGCCTGCTCGATCACAAAATGTGCGACGTCCTTTCTGGAAATACGCTTTGCGGTCACACCTGTATAATCGGTAATTACTCGATAGTCACCAGTTCTTGCCCCATTAGTCAACCCAGCCGGTCGAACAATGAGCCAATTTTCCAGTCCGTCTTTAATGAGCGATTCTTCCAAATCCTTATCAGCATAAATGGTTTTGAGAAACAGTGGCTTAAATACTCGATCATAGAGAAAACCACCATGGCCTTTACTATCCCCGGCACCAATTCCGGTGATTGCAATCAATCGTTTTTCAGGACGATCTTTCAACAGTGCCACAAGGGTTCTCGCCCCTTCAGAGAACAGCGTTACTTCAGAAAAGGTAATACCGGTACCGATGCAGCTGCAAACAACATCGACACGCTCGATTGCGTGCCTGATGCTCTCAGGATCACGAATATCTCCTTTTACCACTTCCAACTCAGGATGTGTTATTTTAATTTTCTCGGGATAGCGTGCCACCACATTAATATGGTGTCCACAGTCGAGACCATACGACACGACTTCTTTGCCAATTCCCCTTGATCCACCAATAACCATAATATTCATCATGATCTCCTCAATTGCTATCTGTCTATTTCAGTTTTTCCTCTTTCTGCAACAGTAATGATCTTTGACAGACTGGCAACGTTTCATGATCACCATGCCATTGTAACTGGAGGTTTGCGCGGACACGTTGGAGCACTTATCAGACAAACTATCTGAGCTGCTCCTCGTCTAGGTAGTCGAGAAAAGAACGTATCGCTGACTCAAACTGCGGGTACGCTTCAAAATTGTTATGGTGCGCTCCCTGAATGACGGTTACACGAATCCGATCATGGCTCACTGCACCAATAAGGTTCTCACTTTTTTTGCGGGGGATAATTTCGTCATTTTCAGCAATAACAAAAAGTATTGGCGCGTTAACCAAGGGGATATATGAGACCGACTCATACCGATCTTTGAGCAAGAGCTTTACCGGCATGAACGGATAGTGATGCGAAGCCAAACTGACCATGCTGTCATACGGTGTCATCAAAACGATCCCAGCTACATCCCGTTTGGATGCAAGATAGAGTGCAACCCCGCTTCCCAGGCTTCTACCAGCAACAATTACAGAATCATACCGGGATATAATTTCATCATACAACGCCAACCCATCGCTGAACAAACCCTGCTCCGTTGGACTTCCACTGCTCCCCCCATAGCCACGATAATTCATGAAATAGAGGTCTGCTCTGTGAAACAAATGATTAAATTGAGAGAAGTTCAACGCAACACTTTCAGCATTGCCGCCAAAGTAGATTAACGCAGTTTTATACCCCTTTTGAGCAGCATTAATCCTGAGTTTCTCGTTTTCATTTTCCAGCGTGATAACTGGCATTCCCGGTGAAGTCGCAGCCTGCACCGGGTAATAGAGTATTCTGCGTTGCTGCAGGTAGAGAAAAAAACAGAATAGGGCATAGCTGGAAAAGGCCAGGAATATAAGCCAGACGACGAGTTTAATCATGGATCAACCAGGAACGAATTATCACGAAAGACCTACTGTTTTCGCGAAAAAACGTTGAGATTATGCAAAGGTGTCGCGATGCGTGAACTCGTTGATTTCTCGACGTTTAGGTGCAGATGGCGCATGATCCGGGTAGCCCATTGGAACCATTGATACCAACTGAAATTCAGCCGGTACTTCCAGAAGCTCAGAGGCCCGTTTATGGTCAAATGCTCCAACAATGACTGTCCCCAAGCCTTTGTCGTGCGCAGCAAGACAGATGGTCTGGGTTATGAGACCAAGGTCATACATCAGCCAATCACCCAATTCAGTTGATGCGCTATTCTTGTAATAACCCGCTTTTTGCTTTTCAGCGCAGAACACCAGGGTGAGCGGTCCGTTGGCAATGGCTATTTTTGCCGGGTTCTTGGGAGACAGAATCTCAGAAAGCCCGTTTTTCAAGTCATCGTTTCTGACTACAATGATTTCCCAACACTGGGTATTAGCCCATGACGGTGTCCATCGGGCCTGCTCAAGTATTTCATTGAGTGTCTGATCATCCACCTGCTGATCGGTAAAACGTCGGATACTCCTCCTGCCTGTTACCACCTCAGAAAAATTCTGCATAATAGAATGACCTCTGGTTGCTAGGAACTGTTTTCACATCACATGTGGTTTCAGCTGTCACTTCAATACCACTCAGTTATACCATTTATTTCCCGACCTGCCATTGAAACTCACGAGCGCGTGAGAACCGATCGATCACTTTTGTGTGTCATCTACCAATCGTTTTCCCAATGAAACAACTTCATCTACCTGATACCCCAGGCTCTGATAGAATTCTCTCACCTTTTGGTTACTGTTTCTCACCATCAGATTGATTTTCGGGCACCCCATTGCCCGGAGTCTACGCTCAGCTTCTGCTACGATCCGTGATCCATACCCTTGCTTCTGATAATCAGGGTCAACCGCAAGATAGTACAACCACCCCCGGTGACCATCATAACCTGCCATTACCGTAGCAACAATTCGCTCCTCCTGCACTCCGACAAGCAACAATTCGGACTGGGTGGTGAGCTTCCTTTGAATATCCTTTTCAGGATCATTCCAACTCACGGTTAAATTACATCGTTCCCACAATGAAATGATCTGTGATGTATCGCCCTTTTGAAAAGACCTGATCTCCATATCGCTATTCAAACTCCACTGATTTTTGCATCCAGACGATATCAAAAAACTGATCGTTCTTGATGCCAGCTCTGCTCACCCGGCCACACTTATGAAAGCCGTGCTTCTCATGAAATTTTATACTGTTATGATTCTTAGAAGAGATATGGGCTATGAAATTTACCGCGCCCATTTGTGTTCCATGTTCAATCAACATATGCAGCAACCTGGTTCCAATCCCCTGTCCGGTATGGCTGGGAAGCAGAAAATAACTTACCATGATTGTGCGCGAAATTGTTTCTGCATGGTGAAATGGTGACAGACCTGCAATGCCAATAGTCGCATCTTCTTCGGTAACTTTGAAAAGAGGGTAACCGGGTTTGGCCAAATGACGTTTTTTAAACTGCTCAGCAGTGACAGGCTGCTCACCATACGCCTCCATTGACTCGGTGATAAAATAATTATAAACCGCCACCGCACTCTGCCAGTCATCATCCTCCAACATCGGAGAAATCATGACCCTGCGCACTTCATCTAAAATTATGGTCTCTGAAGGAAATTCCATGCCCAGACAATATCGACAAGGTACTCGATGGGCAAGTAGATTTTATATAACGCTGGGTGGGAACCGGCACGATATATTTACTCGTATCGTGCCGATTATCACCACTTGTCAGGTCACTTCTTTTTCAATCGTTCGGCCAACGCTTCAACCGTGTGAATTACTTTGACGTCTGAACCCTTTTTCTTGAAACCACCACGCAATTGCATAATACAACCGGGACAATCGGTCAATAATTGCTCGGCTCCCGTCCCCTCAACCGAGGAAAGTTTACTGTTCAGCAGCTGTTCCGATAATTCTGGAAACTTTGCAGAGTACGTGCCGCCGAACCCGCAGCACACCTCTTCATCTTCTACTGAAAGATATTCCATCCCGGCCGTTTCGATCAGATTTCTCGGTGCCTCATGAACTCCAAGTCCCCGACAGAGATGACAGGGCGCATGGAATGCTGTCTTTTTACCGTCACCGTCAAAATCTTCTTTCTCAACCTTGAGAACATCATGAACAAAGGAGGAAAAATCGATAACCTTCTCGGTAAATGCACTTACCTTATCAGCAATGCCCGTATCATTTTCCAGCAATACCGGGTAATTATGCTTCAAATGTGAGGCACAGCTTGCGCAGAGCGTGATGATATAGTCGACCTTTTCATTTTCAAATGCCCTGACGTTTTGCAGCGCCACATCCCTACTTGCTTTCATCTCTCCCATCATCTGCACCGGCAGACCACAGCACGACTGCTTCATTGGAAAACTCATCTGCACATCATTTTCAGCCAAAAGCTTAACGGTTGCGACCATCTGCTCAGGATAGACAAAGTCTTGGACACAACCAGAGAACAGGCCCACCCGGAATCGAGGATTGGAGATCAGCGGATTGATCTCTTCAAAAAGATCCCTAAATGGTTTTTCGGCAATGGTTGGCAATGCTTTAAAGTCATGTTCCTTGAAAAAGACCATTGGTAGGTGACGCATATATCCGTCATTGCCCGCAACCGGTTTTTGTGCCCATTTCGCCGTGCGCAGCAAGGTGTGAAACAGCTTTCTGTTCCTCAGGATTTTACCAAGCAAAATACCTGGCAGCGGATGCCCCTGCTCATCTTGAATCCTGGCATGAACTGCTTTGATCAAGCGTGGCAGATCAATTCCTCCCGCACAGATATCCTTACACGCCTCACAATTGATACAATTCTGCACCAAATTCTTGGCATTATCAGGTCCATGAAAAAAATAGGTCAGAATCAAGCCGATGGCACCAATGTAAATGTGTCCCATTTTGTGACCGCCAACCAATCGATATACTGGACACACATTGGCACAGGCGCCACAGCGAACACACCTGAAGACCTGAGAAAAAAGTGGATCCTTCGCCATCTCGCGACGACCATTGTCAAGGAGCACAAAATGCACTTCTTTGCTGTTCCCAGTGGCGCCTTCGCACTGGTTGGCACCCGTTATCCAGGTAACGTAGGAAGTAATCGCCTGGGCAGTGGCATTACGAGTGAGAACTTTGAGCGTTTTCAAAGCATCGTCAATGGTGGGTACCAGCTTGTCGATCCCCATCATTGCAACATGAACACGCGGTAGGGTTGATACCAGTCGAGCATTTCCCTCATTGGTCACCAAACCAATGGTTCCGGTTTCTGCAATGGCCCAATTTGCCCCCGTGATACCCATGTCCGCCTCCACGAACTTCTGGCGAAGCTCACGGCGGGCTACCTTTACCAGCTTTTCAATATCCTCTTCCTGGGCGGCACCGGTTACCTCTGAAAATAGATCTTTCACCTGGTACCGTGAGAGATGGATCGCCGGCATCACCATGTGGGAGGGTCCCTCCTTGCGCAACTGGATAATCCATTCCCCTAGATCAGTCTCGGTTACCTCGATATCCTGATCCTCAAGCGCATGATTCAAAAGCGTCTCTTCCGCCGTCATCGATTTTGATTTAACGACTTTCTTACTGTTGGTTTCACGGGCAATTCTGCAGATTATGTCATTTGCTTCGTCAGCATCTTTTGCCAGATGCACCGTTACGCCAGCCGCCTCGGCAGTTTTTTTAAACTGCTCATAGAGTTCGTCAAGATGAAGGAGTGCACCATCCTTCATGTCTGCAACATCCTGAATAAGCTGGTCAACATCAAATTCGGCAAAGGCGTTTTTTCTACTTGCACGATAAGCGACTGCGAATTTATCAAGCGCTGTCCTGAGGTAATCATTGTTCAGGGATTCAGCACACTCCGTACGATATTCTTTCAGATTCTTTGCTTTCTGCATATTTTCTAATCCTCCAACACCAATACATGCAGTTCTAACGGTCCATGAACCCCGATGGTAAGTACACGCTCAATATCTGCCGTCCGACTCGGTCCCGTTATAAAGGCCGTATAATTAGGCATCTGATTCATGAATTTATTCAGTTTTGCCTCCGCCGCAAACGCATCCACAACAATATCAGACTCCTTCAAAACGCAGATGTGGTATTCGCAGATCATGGTAGCCAGCCGTAATTCTTCATCGGGGCAATTGATCACCACCGTGCCCGTCTCTGCAATACCGATATCACAGAGGGTAAAACCTATATCCACTCCCGCAAGTTGGGACCTTATTCCTGAATCGATACAGGAAAAACCATTGTTTTTGCAGGCTTGAGCAAGTGAGTCAAAATCTGCTGACTCAAGTGCCGGGGCCGCAATAATTTTTCCATGCTTGGTTTCGCATAACTCCTCTGCCTGCTCGGTTAAATGTTCGTCACAACCCGATACCTTTAATCGGCAGGCGCCCTGCTTCCCGCATAAATCGATTGTGTATGCTATTGCTTCAGCAAAATTTTTAATACGACTCACCCGTGCTGCGGCAACCTTTGCCTTCTCTATAAAGCGATCAGTAGGTGACAGGACAACTTCCTGGGCTGACTGTTCCATCATCATCTCCCATTCCTTAATCATTGGTAGATTTCAAAACTTCTATACTTTCGCGAGCTATGGCCAGTTCTTCATTGGTTGGAATAACCCATACAGCAACCTTGCTGTCAGCTGCACTAATGAGAAAAGGACTTTTCTCCCGGCGACTGTTCAATTGCGGATCCAGTTTAATGCCGAACATCTCAAATCCTTGAAGTGATTGCTCTCGCACCACTGGATCGTTCTCACCGATACCTGCAGTAAATACCAGTCCGTCGACTCTACCGAGTACTGCCATGTACGCCGCAATATATTTGCGATTTCGGTATGTCTGAACTGCCAGTGCCAATCTGGCCCGTTCGTTACCTTTACTGATTTCTGCATGGATATCTCGCATATCATTCATTCCACAGATACCTTTCAAACCCGATCGTTTGTTGAGAATTTCATCGATTTTTTCTATGTCATAACCGAGCTGGCGGTGGAGAAACACATGGATCGCCGGATCAAGATCACCGCACCGGGTACCCATGACCAGTCCTTCCAGCGGGGTCATACCAAGGGTTGTATCAACAGAACAGCCATTCTCAACGGCAGTAATGGAGCAGCCATTACCAAGATGGACGGTAATCAGATTACACTCCTCAAGTGGTTTGCCAAGCAGGGCAGCGCATTCCCCCGCAACATATTTATGAGAAGTGCCATGGAATCCGTATCTTCTGACGCGATGCTCCTGGTAGTACTCATAAGGCAGGGCATAGATGTGTGCATGATCCGGAATCGTCTGGTGGAACGCCGTGTCAAAAACTGCGATCTGTGGGGTTCCTGGAAACAGCTCCCGCGCGACCCGGATGCCATCAAGATTGGCCGGGTTATGCAGCGGTGCCAAAGGAATGTTCTTTTCTATCGCCTCGATTACCTGCTCATTGATGGTGATGGGTTTCTGAAAATCTTCCCCTCCATGGACAACCCGGTGGCAGATAGCGCCAATATCAGATTTTTCTGCGATAACTCCGTTTTCGCCGTTGGTCAAAAGATCTACCGCTCGCCTCATGCCGGACTGATGATCAGGGATTTTTTCTTCCAGTTGCACCTGTCTGCCCCCATTTTGGTCAGGAAACAGCTGGCATCGAACAAGCCCGTTGTGCTCACCGATTCGCTCAACAAGACCCGAAGCCAAAACAGTTTCATCAGACATATCAAGCAGCTGGTACTTTATTGAAGAACTGCCCGAATTGATCACCAGAACTTTCATTTCTTTGCCTCTTTTTCTGCATGGGCCTGAATTGCGGTAATTGCTACGGTATTTACAATGTCGTCAACGGTACAACCGCGTGAAAGATCATTGACTGGTTTATTCAACCCCTGTAATACCGGACCTATCGCGACCGCATTAGCGGCTCTCTGCACCGCTTTGTAGGTGTTGTTCCCGGTATTCAGATCCGGGAAGGTGAATACTGTCGCCCGACCAGCCACCTTCGAGCCCGGAAGTTTCGTTCGAGCAACCTCCGGATCGATAGCCGCATCATATTGGAGGGGTCCTTCCAGTACCACGTCGAGGTTTCTTTCAATAATCATTTGTTGTGCGATTCTGGTCGCTTCGACAATCCGTTCGACATCCTCTCCCGTGCCCGAAGCACCGGTTGAGTAGCTTAACATGGCAACCCGGGGTTCGATGCCAAAGGTACGGGCAGTCTCAGCTGAACTCAGTGCAATCTCTGCCAGTTGCTGGGCATTTGGGTTAGGGTTAATTGCACAATCTCCATAGACCAGGATACGATCTTTCAGACACATGAGAAAAACCGAGGAGACAATTGTAAAACCAGGTTTTGCCTTGATGAATTCAAAAGCAGGTCTGACCGTGTGCGCCGTCGTATTCATCGCTCCGGAGACCATCCCGTCGGCATAACCTTTATGCACCATCATCGTCCCGAAATAGGTGGTGTCAGACATCCGGTCGCGGGCAATATCTTCAATCATCCCCTTATGTTTTCGTAATTCGAGGTATTCGCTGATAAACGGCTCAAGAAGCGATGACTTCTGGGGATCAATCACCTCTACCCACATCAGGTCAAGGCCACATGCCTGCGCTTTTGCTCGAACCTGTTCCTCGCGCCCCAGTATGGTTAATTCAGCCACCCCTCTTCTAAGCAGAATATCAGCTGCCTTGAGGATTCTTTCACAAGTACCTTCCGGCAAAACAATTCGCTGGCGGTTTTCCGCCGCTCTTTCCATCAGTGCATATTCGAACATCTTGGGGGTAATTCTGGTTGGTGCTGCTCTGACAAAACGTTCACCAAGTTCGTTCACTTTGACATATTTGGAGAATTCACCAAGGGCAGTGGCGATGCGTTGACTGTCGCCAGGTTCAATGTGGCCATAGAGTTCATTGAGCAACTGGATAACCTGAAAAGTATGACCTTTCACCGACATAATGGGGACCGGGGCACCTTCCCAACCTTCGATCAGCTTTCTCACGCTCGATGATGGGACCAGCCCGCCGGTAAGGATGATACCGGAGACCTCCGGGTAGGCCGTGGAGGTCTTGGCGGCCAGCGTTCCCAGGATGATATCGATACGATCACCGGGGGTGATCACCAGGCTGCCCTGCTCAAGATAATCAAGAAAGTTCTCAGTACGCATGGCGGCGACGAGGTAATTCTTCACCAGCGCGTTCATATTTTTCTTACCGTACATGATGGCCGCATTCAGCCATCTGCCTACATCGCCAACCGTAGGATTTGCCAGCTCCGGATTTTCCGGAATCACATAAAACGGGATATCTTCTCGTGGATGGTTCTGTTCTCTTGCTTCCTCGAACAGCTTCGGGGTTATTTCGTTTGGTACTCGATTAATGATACAGGCCACCAGCGAAATTCCTTTTTCGTTGTGGCTATCTATTGATATCTGGGTCTGGCGTACCATCTGCTTCAGACTCTTTTTTCTGCCAGAGGAGATCAGGACCACCGGTGCTCCGAGATTGGCAGCAATATCGGAATTGATTTCAGATTCAAAAGTCGTTTCCTGTCCCCGGAAATCAGTCCCCTCACAGAGAATGAAGTCGTAGGAATCTTCCAGCGCCTTATATTTTTTCAGGATCAGATCATGAAGGTCATCTTCCCGCCCTGCATTGATGAGCTCATATGCCTCACTCAGTGTACAGCCGTAACATTCATCATAGGTCATTTCGAGCTTGAAGTACTCAAGCACCAGACTGATATCATGATCTTCAGTTTCCGTATCACTGATTATCGGCCTGAAGAATGCAACCCGATGGACCTCCTTTGTCAACATCTGCATGATGCCGAGGACGATAACGGATTTACCGCTGCGCTCTTCCGTTGCTGTTATATAGAGATTGTTGGCCATAGCTTCATTATTCCTGTTGAATGATCTGGTAAATTGCCGGTTGGATTACCTTCAACAGGATAGGCATAAAATCACAAACTGTCAGCATAAAGTTCAACAACATGCTTCACACCGATTCCTCTGTTTCTGCGCGATAGCATATCTGTCATCTGCATCATACAGGCAGGACAGCTGGTTGCCACCAGATCAGCCCCTGAGTCGATAATATTATCAGCCTTTTTGTTACCAATTTCTTTTGACATATCATAGTGGTACACATTGAAGGTTCCCCCACAACCGCAACAGGTCCCGCTGTCATTCATTTCCACAAACTGAATGCCAGAAGCTTTCAGCAGATCACGTGGCTGGCGGGTGACCTTCAACGAATTCTTCAAATGACAGGGATCGTGATAGGTCACCGTGTTCCCGTTGGTTTCATCAGGAACCGTGATCTCAAGATGTTCAACCAGAAATTGGTTAATATCGAGACACTTATCACCGAGCACTTTCAGGGTCTCACTGATTTCCCTATTCCCTGTATACATCAACGGCCAGAGCTCTTTAATGGTTGCCGTGCACGACGCACATGGGGTTACCAGATAATCGAAATCGGCTGCCCCGAATTTTTGGACATTGAGTTCGACCAGTTTATTAAAGGTTCTTTTGTCTCCGCTAGAAAGTACCGGTATACCGCAACAAGCTTGCCCTTTGGGCATATACACCCCGACACCGTAATGCTCAAAAACCTTGAGTGAGGCAAGCCCGATATTGGTGTACATTTTGTCAACGACACAGCCGGGGTAAAAACCGATTCTCAGTCCCGAGTTGCCGGCAGGAGTATCAACGCCCGAGACAATTTTTCTCAACGGCTTTTTGGCCAGAGCGTTGAAGTGACGATCATCAACAACAGGAAGGTTAAAACGGGCGCAGGAAGAACCAAGCTTCTCATCCACCCCCTTGATGAACAGATTCTGAAATTTAGCACTGATAGAAACCAACCCGTCAAAAAAACCGGGGTTGGCAAGCATTCCTTTAAAAATAATCTTTTTGATTGATGAGAGGCCATAGTAGCCGGTCATCACCCCACGGGCTCGAAAAAATATCTCGACAACATCAACCCCGCTGGGACAGTTTGCCTGGCAGGTCCCGCACATCAGACAGCGATTCAAGGTCTCCTGTACATGATCGGGATTATCCAGAATCTGGGCGGATAATGCGTCGATCAATGCGAGCTTGCCACGGGTTACATCAGCTTCATTTCCAGTTTGCGAGAAGACCGGACAAACCGCCTGACACATACCACATTTCATACAGTTTATTATCTGATCATCAAGTTCGGAGAGTTGCTCTAATAATTTTTGAATATCATCCATCTCGGTTTCTCCTAAATCATTTTTCCAGGGTTCAGAAGATTACCGGGATCAACTGCACGCTTGATTTTCTTATTGAACCGCAGGGTATGCGCACCGAGCTCCTGTTCCATGAAACGTGATTTGGCGATGCCGATACCATGTTCGCCTGAGAGTGTACCATCGAGTCCGAGGGCACATTCAAAAATTTCTCCAATCGCTTCTTCAACCCGATGCCACTCATTTTCATCTCGTTTATCAGTCAGTATGGTGGGATGAAGGTTACCATCACCAGCATGGCCAAAGGTGCCGATTTGCAGCCGATGCTTTTTGCTGATTTTTAGAAGACCATCAATCATCTCCGGGATTCGGGATCGTGGCACCGTAGCATCCTCGAGAACGCAAGTGGGCCTGAGATTGGCGAGTGCGGGCAG
>QZLB01000174.1 GCA_004796425.1 Desulfobulbaceae bacterium
ATCCAGTTGATCATCAACCGGGAATGGGGTCTTGCCAAGAACGAGAATCCTTACCAGGGCAGCTTTATCGTCGACGACCTCACCGATCTGGTGGAAGAAGCCGTTCTCATGGAGTACGACAAGATTACCGCGCGTGGCGGTGTGCTGGGTGCCATGGAAACCGGTTACCAACGAAGCAAAATCCAGGAGGAGTCGATTTACTACGAGCATCTCAAGCACAACGGGGAATATCCGATTATCGGCGTAAATACCTTCAGGGATCCGCAGGCGAACTTTGATGAAGAGAATGCCACCCTGGAGCTTGCCCGGGCAACCGATGAGGAAAAAAATGAGCAGATCAACCGACTCAAAACGTTTACGGATAAGCACCAGGAGCATGCTACCGAGCAACTCGGAAAACTCCAGCAGGCAGCGCTGAACAATGAAAACATCTTCACGCAACTCATGGAGACGGTCAGATACTGCAGCCTTGGGCAAATCACCACGGCACTCTATGAAGTGGGAGGCCAATATCGACGGAATATGTAGGAATTGACATACTGCCCGCTGAGTCTGTAATAATGCAACGTGTAACACTATCCACCGATTCCGATCCTGCTGAAAGGAGTGGCTGCCATGGTTCGTCTTGAAATGTACGAAGCTGGTGAACGTGAGCACCTGCTCAACCTGCCATGCCCACAATTCCCGTCAACACCATTTTCTCCACCGCTCTCGGTTGGCAAGGCCCGGGTCTGCATCATTTCCACCGCCGGTCTGCATCCTCGGGAGACTGAACCGTTTGCGCTGGGAGATATCGGCTATCGCCCGATACCAAAAGACATCGCACCGAACGATTTGGTGATGAGCCACATTTCGACAAATTTCGATCGTACCGGATACCAGCGGGATCTCAATACCATTTTTCCCCTCGATCGCTTGAAGGAGCTGGCTGAACAGAACCGGATCGATTCCGTTGCAAACTACCACTACTCATTTATGGGGGCAACAGACCCGACCCTGATGGAGCAGTCTGCTCGAGGTCTGGCACCATTGCTGAAACAGGATCAGGTAAATAGTGTTCTCCTGGTACCCGTTTGACCCAATTGCACGCGCGCGGTCGGCGGGCTTGCACACTATCTGGAAGAAGAGGGACTGGTTACCACTCAGATCAGCCTGATCAGAGAACATACCGAGCAGATCCGGCCACCTCGAGCACTCTGGACCTCATTCCCATTAGGCCGTCCACTGGGCAATCCTGATGATCCTGAGTTTCAGCAACGGGTATTACTACAGGCCCTCTCTTTAATTGAGCGTCAAGAAGGACCAGTCCTGGAGGATTTCCCCGAGGAGGCAGCACCAGAGATCGTGGCTGGATCTGCCACAGCGCCAGCCTGCCCGGTAGACTTTGTCGAACACTCACCGGTGGGCACTCTTTCACATTTACTCGCTGAATTCTCAAGCGAAATCAGATCCATGAAGAGTTGGTTCGAGCTCTCCACAAGTCAATCAGGAAGAACAACAACCGGTCTCAGCCCCCTGGAACCGGCACAAATCCCGGAACTCTTTGAAGCGTTTCTCACTGATTCTCTACGACCGGATCGGTTTCCGGGTATTGCCGGGCACTTGCGCCGGGCTGCAGAAGACCTCAAAGCCTATTATTTTGAAGCATTGAGTGCTCACCCCAGCCAATCAACCGATCCCCAATCACTGGCCAACTGGTTCTGGGGAAAAACCGCCGCCGCTCAGCTCATCTATCAGGTCAGCCAAAAGTGTCTTGAGTATGAATCAAAAGAGCTGCAGATAACCGGCAAACTGCTTCTAGTCCCCCGAAATCAGTTACACCGGTTCGTTTGAAAGATACCTCAGTAATCTACTCCGCTGTTGGTCTGAGCGGCTCGAAGAGGTACTCAAGCCCGTTTGCCTTTACTTCGTAAAGCAACTTCAAACGTTCGCCAAGTGTACCGGGCGGGTAGCCGTTTTGCGCAAACCAGACCACATAAGGTTCTGGCAGATCAACCAACAGATAGCCCTTGTAGCGACCAAAAGGCATTTTTGTCTGAGCCAGACTTTTCAGGATATCTACCGATGAATCAGACATTATTTAAGCGGATTCACGAAGAGGGATCCATCGAGCTGCGTGCATCAATTTTTGCCTGGATTAATTCTTTATGGGTGAGACGCAGCAAATTTGCAAGTTTATGGGCAAAATGGTCCTCATGTTGTTCAAGCTGTCCATCCGCATGGATAATACGCCAGACCGATTCCATGACTTCAATCTTTTGCTCTTTGGAGAAATTCTGGTTCATAAAGCGGGTGAACTCGAACAGATCTACCGCACCTTCGCGCCGCCGGTATCCCTCATCGATCAGTTCCTGAATATCTTCAGGTTTCACCTGATAATGAGCAGTCAGTGTATCAACCAGTTGCTTCATCTCATCCTCTGAGCAATTACCATCGACATGTGCTGCCTCAAGCAGCAGTACCGACAGGGCAACCGGTAAATCAAGATCCTTATGACTGGCAGATTTTTCTCTCGGATCTGCTTTGCCAAGTATACTTTTAATTAGATTTTTCAAACAGTAACCTCACTATGATCAATTTTTTCTCGGTTACGTTGCGGGGAATTAACCAGCAGCAAACCGGAGACAACCAGTACAACTGAGCCAATCAGATTTGCGGTAACGGGTTCGTTGAGCAACATGATCCCGAGCAGTACCCCTGAAATCGGCATGATAAACACAAAGGCATGGAGCGTTGTCGCTCCATATTGCTTGACCAGACTGTTCCATGCAACCATACCAAAAGAGCCGGTGACGAAAATCTGGTAACAGAGTGCAATCATCACCTCTGAACTCAGCTCATCAATCATTTTCTCACCCGTAATCCAACCGCTCATCCAGAACAATGGTGCTGAAACCATCATCGGGTACAGAGTTATCTGGATCGGTCGGAACCGGCTGAATATTCTCTTTATATAGATAACATTAATACCCCAGATCATAATTGCAGCCAAAATGATTAAATCACCCCTGATCATCTGCTGACTCAAGGAGACCTTGTCGAAAAAGAGCAATACAATGCCACTGAAGCCCAGAACCATCCCAACCACCTTGCGTACCTGAATCCGCTCCCCGGGGATCAAGAAATGGGCCAGAATCAGAACGATAAATGGAAGAATATTGACAACAATCGTACCATGGGATGCCGTTGTCTGACGTAAACCAAGATAAAACAAGGAGAGTTGGATGAAGAAACCGAAACCGAGGATGACCAGGTGGTACCAATCAGCTCTTTTTACCCGGAGTTCTTTCTGCTGAACCGTGGCCCAGATCAGCAGAACCAGCGCCGCCATACTAAACCGAAAACCGGCGTTGGCAAACGGCCCCATGCCCAGCAGGCTGATTTTTACTGCCACTGCATTGGCGCCAAAGATGAAACTTAAAAAGGCTGCAGACAGGGCAATCCTCGGCGGCAGCCAACTCGCCTCCGAGGGAATATCATCATCGCTCATCGATTGTACCTGCGAAATCCCCGATCGCTTTTAAACAGCCAGCAATCATCTGATCAGAGTTCAATTTCCTCTCCATACTCAAGCACCAATGCTTTGGTTCCCGTTCGGGCCACTTTATCTTTGAACTCGTGGGGATCCGCCTCAATAACGGGGAAGGTATTATAATGCATCGGAATAGCCACGCGCGGTTCAGTAAGTTCAACGGCTTTGACCGCATCATCGATGCCCATGGTGAAATTATCGCCAATGGGCAGCAGCATATAATCGATTTTATCCCGTTCGCCAATCAGTTTCATATCATAGAAAAGGCCGGTATCACCAGTGTGGTAAAGCGTAACACCATCAACACTAAGGACTACACCGGCAGGGCTTCCCCCATACGTGTTGTCCGGGGTCATGGAACCGTGGTGGGCGATGGTCAGCTTGACCCGGCCAAACTCAAAAACGAAAGCACCGCCGATATGCATATTGTGCGCCCGGTACCCCTTTTCTATGCAATAATTTGCCAGTTCATTTACCGATATAAAAAGCGGGTCACATCGATCAGCAATTTTGAAGGAATCACCAACATGATCACCATGGGCGTGGGTCAGAATAATATATTCTGCTGATAACTCATCGGCGCTCACCGGTGCCGTTGGATTATTTTCAAAAAACGGGTCGATGAGGATGCGGATACCACTGGAGCTGGTAATCTGAAAAGCGGAGTGAGAGAAATATCTAAGTTTCATAAGATCCTCCTGCAGTGCATTCCTTACACTGTTCGTTAGAGTAAACGTCTACAACCTGCCATAACAGGCAGGCTGCAGGTGATACCCGTTCGCTTACGTACCTCCGGCTGGCGATATCAGGTGACCGTGATATCAAAATCGGGAGGTTCAAGAATATGCTTCTTTACCACACACTGATCCATAGCCTTGATGATTGCACCTCGATATTTGTCAGGAAAATCATCTGGCAACGTTAATTCAATGGACATTTTCGGATAACGTTTTTGCTCATTGTCCCATTCG
>QZLB01000168.1 GCA_004796425.1 Desulfobulbaceae bacterium
AAAAATGTATACTTGTGTATCCACCCCATCTTTCCAGGAGTGCTCCATGTTGAATTTTTTTCGAAAAACAATGCCGCAGAGCAGTAGAAGTCTCCAAACAAAATTCCAAATTGGTCTTGCTATTATTCTCTGCTTTTTTTGTTTGCTCTCGGTCGTTGTCGTTTACACCTTACAGCGGAATTTGCTGGAGCGAGAGGCACTTCGGCAAACCAACCTGGTGATGAGCTCGCTGGAGGCAACCCGACGTTATGTACGAGAAACGCTTCGTCCCCGAATGTATGAGGTCCTTCCGGACCACAGTTTCGTACTCGAATCAATGTCCTCTTCCTACATTACTCGCGTGATCATGCAGAACCTGGGAGAGGAACTGTCAGAATTTAGCTATCGAAGGGTGGCCGAGAATCCCCGGAATCCCAATTTCGCCCCTCAGGATCTTGAGCAGAAGATGATTACCTACTTTCGAGAAAACAAGAACCATGACACCTGGGAAGGAGTGATTGGCCAAGGTGCAGACCAGCAATTTATTCGTTTTCAACCGGTTCGATTCACCGACTCATGTATGATTTGTCACGGGCGTCCGGAAGAGGCTCCGCAAGGCATTATTGACCGGTATGGGAATAAGGGTGGGTTCAATAAGCAAGTTGGTGAGGTGGGAGGGCTTGTTTCTGTTTCGATTCCACTTGGTCGTGACCTGGTAGGTATCCGGACAACCGTTTTTGGCTTGTTTGGCGGGATTCTGGCATCCGGCTTTCTGCTTTTCCTTTTTATCCGGCTGTTCTTCAGGCAATTGGTTGTGGTCAACCTCCACACGCTGCTCGGTTTTTTCCGAGAGACCGTCACTGATGCAAAAGGCTCACAATTATACGAACAGATGACCTCGCAAGACGAAATCCGTGAAATGTCGGAGGGAATGCGTCTACTCGCCAGCCATATTCGTGACACCAAAAACGAATTGGAGCAACATGCCCTCCAGCTCGAAGACATCGTTGCGGTGCGCACCGAGGCACTTGAGCGCTCCCATGACCAACTGCGAACGCGCATGCGCCAGCGCAACCGAGAGTTGCACCTCTTCACCACCATTGCTGAGCTCACCGCTGCCGCAGAACCATTGCCCGACATGCTCAACTCCATTCTCCAACACACTCTCCAGGTTATCCCCAGTGGTGGTGGAGCCATCTATCTCAACGACCAGGGACTATTTCGTTTGAGCTGCATAAAAAACATCGAAGAGCCCCAGCACCTTTTCGGCCTGGTCACCCAGAAGTTAGGCAGGATTGAAGAACAGAACCCGCTGCAGAACTGTAATTCGGTTACCTTTATTGATGATATGCAGCAGATTGCAATGATTCCACTCTGCAGCCGCGATAAACTGCTCGGCCTCTTCCTAATCACAGAACTGGCTCCCGAGGTGTTTGACGAACCACTCAGAGACCTTCTGGTTTCCATTGGCAACCAGATCGGCATCGCGGTGGAAAACGTACAGACAACCAGTGCACTCAGACGTTCTGAGCAATTGCTCCAATCTGTCTTTACCGGCATCAGCGACCCACTGCTCCTGTTGGACTCCCAGCACAACATCCAGATGGTGAACGAGGCCTTTTTAGCCCAAAACAATCTGCAGCGCGAACAGGTTATCGGTTGTAATGTCAAAAACCTGCCAGCTGAAAACAGTTCTTTTTTAAGAAATGTAGTCTTGCCAACTAAACCAGGCAATGCACACCTACAAAGTGAAACCATCCGTGATGAGCACGGTAATTTTTTTGAAGTATTACTCTACCCGGTAGCAGAAACCGGGGAAGCAATTTCCTCGGTAATCTGTTTCACCCGCAACGTTACTGAAGTTAAACATGTCGAGCAAAATATGCGGCAAACTGAAAAACTGGCGGCTGTCGGACAACTTGCGGCAGGTGTCGCCCATGAACTCAACAATCCACTCTGGGTCGTGCTGTGTCATACTGACCTCATAAAAAAGGAAAACAGTGACCAGACCGAACTGATCAAAGACATTGAGGTCATCGAGCGGCACACAACACACTGTCAGAAAATCATTGCCGATCTCCTCGATTTTACTAGAAAAAAAGAGGAAATATCGAGGAAGCAGCTGGTCAATATTAATGATCACGTGCACCGTGTTGTGGAAATGGTTGAAGCACAATTTGCCAAGAAAACAATTACTATTGACACCACTCTCGATAAGCAAAACCCGGAATGGTATATCGACTCAGACCGTCTGCATCAGGTACTGCTTAACCTGGTCATGAATGCCAGCCAGGCTATTGAATCTGAAGGGAAGATTCATATTCGAACAGAGCACCGTGACGATCACCTGCTGATCGCCGTTGAAGACAACGGATCTGGTATTGCTCCGGAAATCCAGGAAAAGATTTTTGATCCCTTTTTTACCACCAAAGAACTGGGAACCGGTACGGGCCTCGGTTTGTCGGTAAGTTATGGGATCATCAAGGACCATGGCGGCAATATCGAGGTGGAAAGCTCGCCAGGTCGAACTGTTTTGACCATCATTCTCCCCGGGGTTGGCCAGCATGAAAACCAATAAACAGGACAACCAAACCATTCTGATTGTCGATGACGAAACCGACCTGCTCAAAGGACTGAGCAGATCACTGAAACACCGGCTGGATAACATCCATATTATCACCGCAGGAAACGGCAAAGACGCCTTGGTGAAAGTAAAGAGCGCGCCGGACATGGTCCTGCTCGATATCAAAATGCCAGGAATGGGTGGTATGGAGGTGCTTGACTCCATTATGGCCTCACAACCAGAAACGACGGTGGTAATGATGACCGCGTTTGGTTCTATTGAACTCGCCGTTGAAGCACTTCGACGTGGTGCATGGGATTTTGTCACCAAACCGCTCGATCTTGACAGTCTGGCTCGATTGATCCGTCGAGGTCTTGAACGCAGCCAGTTGCAACGGGTCAATGCACAACTGCGCGACCAATTGGAAAGTGATAAGAACTGGCAAAATTTTACGGGCAGTTCACCCGCCATAAAACAACTGCAGCAATCAATCGATATGGTTGCCCGCACCGAATATACGGTGCTCATTCTCGGTGCCTCAGGCACAGGCAAGGAAATTGCCGCACGTATGATTCACCACCTCAGCCCCCGCAGGGAGAAACCATTCATCATGGTCAACTGTCCCGCGATCCCCGAACATCTTTTGGAATCAGAATTGTTTGGTTATCGCCGTGGTGCGTTTACCGGTGCAGACAGCAATCACGAAGGAATGTTTGTCCAAGCGAGCGGTGGGACAATCTGCCTCGACGAAATTGGTGATATTCCCGTTTCCCTGCAAACCAAGCTGTTGAGAGTCCTGCAAAATAAAGAGATAAAGGTACTGGGCAGTCGGAAGACCACACCAATCGATGTTCGTATTCTGGCCTCAACTAATCAGGATCTTCTAGCCAAAATCAGGGAGGGTTCATTTCGCGAAGACCTCTATTATCGGCTCAACGTCGTCTCACTTCTCACGCCACGTCTCGATGAAATCCCGGAAGATATTACCCTCCTGGCAAATCACTTTCTTAGACAGGCATGTGCCGAGCTCGGCTGTCAGCAGAAATCATTCTCGCTTGAGGCTTTGCGCCTGCTCTCAAGGAGGCAATGGCCCGGCAACGCCCGGGAACTGCAAAACACCGTCCGCCGGGCCGCAATGTTCTGCCCTCAGGAGATCATCGAAGCAAAATATCTTGATTCACCAACACCCAATGAGTCCCCCCAGGAAGCACTCGTCGAAGCTGAAATCGAACACTACAAGGAGGCCAAGGAGACCTGTCTCAAATCATTTACGCAAACCTATATCTCCAACCTTTTACACCATACAACCGGAAATATTTCTCAGGCAGCCCGCCTTTCCGGACTCACACGAGCAGCACTGCAGCGAATAATGAAGCGCCATGATATCGACGTTGAGCAATTCAGGGTTCCAGGCAAACCTGACTCAAATAGAAATTCAATGTAGACTTTCTTTTTCACATGGTTGGGATGATCGAATCACTATCAATTGAGCAGGCAAGAAAACTCGTACTATTGGCTCAACACCTTCCTTCGCTAAAAAAGGACAGTGGTGGACCTGCGGCAACCCGCTCAACAATAGAACACCTTGGATATATCCAGATCGATACGATTTCAGTGGTCGAACGCGCCCACCATCATACGTTATGGAATCGCAATCCCGGTTATAAAGATGAACACCTCGACAAACTACTCCGTAAACACCATATCTTCGAATATTGGTCCCACGCCGCTTCTTACCTGCCAATGCGCGACTATCGGTTCAGCCTCATCCGCAAAAAGGCTATCGCGAGCGGCAGTTTAAAACACTGGTATACGCCGGATCCCAAACTCATGAAGTTTGTGTATGAGCGCATTCGTTCGGAAGGTCCACTCATGGCCAAGGACTTTGAATCTCCCACCATCAGCAAAGGGGGGTGGAGCAGCAAACCAACGAAGCGGGCCCTTGAAGCATTATTTATGCGAGGCGATCTGATGGTTCCGTACCGGATCAATTTCCACAAGGTATACAACCTGACCGAACGGGTAGTCCCCTCAGATCTTGACACCTCAGTGCCCACCCCTCAGGAATATGCACGATTTCTTATTCAGAGATATCTGCAGGCAAATGGTATTGGACAGCCCGAAGAAATTACCTACCTGCAAAAGAATAATACCAGGGAACTGGTTACCAGGACACTCAAGGAGATGGTACTGAATAAAGAGTTGATACAGGTGCGTATGGGTGATGAAAATTATTATACCCTGCCGGCATCTCTAGATCTTTTGAACAAACGGCTTGCACGAAGTAGACTGAAAATACTCTCGCCTTTTGACAATCTGATCATCCAGCGTAAACGTACCAGTAAACTCTTTGATTTTGATTACACACTCGAGTGCTATCTCCCTGAGACAAAGCGACGCTTTGGTTTTTTCTCTTTACCTGTTTTGTGGGATGCTACTCTGGTCGCACGGATGGATTGCAAAGCTGAGAGAAAACAAGGCCTCCTGCACATTCATCACCTGGTACTGGAACCGCGAATCAGAAAAATCGATGCGTTTGTTGATGCCCTGGTAAAAGAGTTGAGGTCCTTTGCTGTGTTCAACACTTGTAACACAATCAAAGTACACAACACCTCGCCTGCTGAGATAAAATCGCTGCTTGAAAAGGAAATGGCGGCCTAAACGGGGACAATCCACCGACAAGGTATTTTGTCCCCCGTATGTTACCGATCCACAACCTATTACTTCTTGTACTTAAAGGACACCTTAATGCGAGCTCGATAGGAGATTACTTTACCTCCATCGATCTGCATATCCAGTTCACTGACTTCCGCGATTCTGAGGTCTTTCAACGACTTTGATGCAGTTTCAATCGCTTTTGCAGCTGCATCTTCCCATGATTTTGTACTGCTGCCAACCAATTCAATCACTTTATATACGCTGCCTTTAGCCATAATTTCCTCCCTCGGGTCAAGGTGAATGGGCATGACATCCTGAACGGATGCCACAGGTGTCTCAACTCTCATTGTATGTCAGGAAGGGTACCCATGTCAAACCACCAACCCTCCCAGGGGTGAATGACTAATTCCTGATCCTTGATTGTGAAAATATTACTGCGCATTATCGTTATCGATAGTGCTCTGTGTCCCAATTTCAAAATGAGAAACATGGATAAGAAACAAGCGATTGCACATAGCAGTATTTTCCTCATCTGCTGCCTGTTACTCCTAGGGTTTGCGGGGTGTGCTTCAAAAAAGACGGCATTCACACCAGTAGACATAATCCAGGCTGATAAGGTCGGTCAGCATGATGCGATGATTGCTTCAATGATTAATCGATATCAATTGCCGGCAATTCAGATCGCCTACACCCAGTCGGGAAAGCTTACAGAACTTCATGGTGGTCATGACAGTTTTGAACGTATAATTCCCATATCAGCAGATCATCTTCTACATGCGGGAAGCGGAACCAAGCTGTTTACTGCCACTGTGGCGATGATCCTACTTGAACAGAACAAGATCACCTTGGAGGATACGCTGTCGCAATGGTACCCAAAGTTTCCGAATTCCGACCGAATCACGATCAGGATGCTGCTGAATCATACCAGTGGGATAGAAAACAACTTTTCAGATATCTGGATGCTCGCACTCTCTGCTATGGATGCAAACCGTAAATGGAGCCCCGATGAGATTTTTGATCGTCTGTATCATAAACCACTGCAATTCGAACCGGGCGAACGGTTCGCCTATGCCAGCACCAATTACCTGCTGCTGGGAGCGATCTTTGAGAAGATTACGGGATTATCGCTGAATCTGGTCTATAAACACTATCTGTTTGACCCGCTTGGAATGGCACACACCTACCTTCCTCCCTTTGATGACGTCACCCATATACCGCGGGCGGGCGGGCTTGATATCGATTATGTACCTTTTGGCAAACGATATATGTCACCTGATGAGACCGCCTGGAAGACACTTTCATGGGCCGCGGGTGGATGTGTGTCTACGGCCAAAGACATGGCGCGATTCATTGACGCACTCTTTAGCTATAACATCGTTAAAAAACAATCATTGGAACAGATGTTACAATTTGATGCTGACATGTCTGAAGACCCCCGGCAATTCGTTACCGGTTACGGCCTTGGTGTTGCCCGCTACCAGTTCGGCAAAGAACAATGGTATGGCCACCGGGGAGCATTAATGGGCTGGGAGTCGATCACCCTCTATAACCAGAAGTATGAGACGGGAGTCGCAATCATTATCAGTAAAACGAAGAAAAAAAGTGATATGTTCTTGATTTTTTCTGAGGTCGTTGACCAACTATAGAAAAAGGCCCCGATAAACAACCTTTTTTTAAAGTCCGCCTTTAACCGTTCATTGAATGTCTGGTCACAGACTGCCATCTCATTGGTGATCTAGTCTTCAATTACTGCAGTTTACCTTTTAATAATACTTTGATTAAACGCTTGACCCGTCTTTTTTACGAGCGGATGGCAGAGTCAAAGTAACGTTTGTTCCTTCATTTTGCCGAGATGCGATATCCAGAGCACCACCATGCTTCTGAATTATAGCATTGGCGATGGAAAGCCCGAGTCCTTGCCCTTTTATCGTGCCGAGTTCTTTGGTGGAATAGTAAGGGTCAAAAACTTTTTCCAAACTTTCTGAGGGAATCCCACAACCATCATCACTGATCGTTATCTCTGTAAATTCAGTCACCTCATCACACTTTGACGTATGGGCCGTTTCTTCTGACCTAGACAGATCGTCGTTACCCAATAATCGTGCGGTTATTTTTAAGTTTCCTTTGTTTCTGATACTTTCAAAGCTATTTCTGATGAGATTACCAAGCGCTACACTCATCTGCTGCTCATCAACAAGAAGAGTAGGAAATTGAGCCGGTATGGATACATCCATTTCGATTTCATCTCTCGAACCAATATCAGCAATGCTCTTGTCAATAAGCGTTCGTAATTCCACCTCAGACACCGAGTGATTGCCGCCACTTGCAAAGGATTTTAGATAATTGGCAAGATCAACCGCTTTGGCAAGCGCAACCCTCGTCTGATCAATATGTTGGTTCATTGACTTCGGGTCGAATTCAATAAGTTCACAATAGCCGTAAATTGACTGCAGGAGGTTGTTGAAATCATGGGCAACCCCTCCAGCAAGGGAGCTTATAGCCTCGAAATGTCTGGTTTTTCGCAGCGTCTCTTCATTGCGCAACCTCTCAGCCTCCATCTCCTTCAATCTCGTGATATCGAGGGCAATCTGAATTCGTACCCAACTACCATCCAGCCACTGTACGGCTCGATCGTGATTTTTGTACCACCTTTCAGTGATTGGATTATAGTTCTCCCACTCTACGACGCCAGCTGCTTGATTATGTGCATCAATCAATTGGGAATTTGTACAGTGCTTGCAAGGACTGTGCAGGTTGCGAAATGCCCGGTAGCAGATTTCCCCAACATAATTCCCATTGAAATCGTCAATCATTTTATTGTTCATAAAAAGAATTCGATACGTCTTCATATCAGCAACATATACATGCGCATCGATACTATTCAGGATTGTGAACAAGCGGTCTTTCATCTGTGTAAGGGCCTGTCTCGCTTCACGCTGCGAGGTTATTTCCCTGTTTATTCCAAGGATAAATTCAGGTGTTCCCTTCCTGTCTGGAATCACCTGTATTCTGTCGCTAAACCACAGATAGTGACCATCTTTATGCTTCATCCGATATTCAAGAGTCGCCTCCTGTGGCTCGTTAGGCGCAGCGGAAATCAATGATTGCAGTATTTCTCCATGAGTCTTACGGTCATCAGGATGAATGAGTTCGTTGATGTTTTCATATTGCACCCCCCTTCTTACCCCAAGATCATGACCGAGCAGAACACCAAACGCTTCTGAAATATATTGATATTTTCCTGTCTCAAGATCTCTCCGATAAAGAATGTCCCGACTATGATCAAGTGTCTCTTGAAAAATCAGATTTTTCTGGCGGAGTTGACGATTATAACTTTCGCGGAAATGCTCAAACCAGAAAGAGAGGATCGCAACAAACAGGTAAACCGTTAACAGTCTTACAGTATACTCGCCAGAGTACAGGTAACCACTTGGAATGATGGTGGAGACAAAGTTCATATACAAGAGAAGAATCAACCCAAAAAGAGACGACCAAACCACCCCCTCTCTTTTGCCCAGAAGAAAAAACGTCACAAGTGGAAAGGTGAACACCCAGAGAGATTTCGAACCATCATCTCCGCCGGAGACAAGACTATAAAGAAGCAGGCATAGATAGCACGCAGCCCCACAACGATAGATCAGCGAACCTTTTTTCGCCTGCAGCAGGAACCATCCGCTGATCAGCAAAAAAATGGCTGTAAAAAAGCAGGCAAAACCAAGAATGAGATAGCCGTTAAAAAAATTGTAAAGCCCATAAAAGGACATTGCTGGCAAGCCAAGGCAGAGAAAAACCAGGAAGTGTTTCAGACGAAGTTTTTCGTCTTCATTCAGTGGGGCCTGGTTCACCCGCTCTGTGATAGTATTAATGAAATAACCAGGTTTCATCCACTACCAAGTCCTTGCCGTATTCATCTGTCGATTATGTCTCCCCGTTGAGGATTGTCTGCAAACTAATCTTAATAACGATTCTCGCATTTCATGTTCTAGATCTTATTTTGCTCTTTGTACAGTCTTTTGGGCTCAATACCATTCCACTGCTTGGGGTCACCAGTTTAACAACGATATGAAATAACAATGGAAGAATGCGTCTCTACAATATGGAGTTGTGGCTAATCGGAACCAGGACGAGGATACTGCTTGTTCACCCTTTGTCCGAGATAAAGGACAATAATTTCTCCACTCGCAATATTATTACACCAAGGTCTGTTTTCATTTTCTGCATATTTTGATATCAAGAGAGGCGTTGTTACCGTCCAGGCATACGGTGAGGTCAGTCCAAACTGAAGACTAAAAGGCTTATCTATGACAAGTTATAAAAATATTTTCATAATCATTCCGGTACTGTTATGCACCATATTTACCACTTCTCATGCGAATCAAGAGGTGGGTAATCGTAGTCCCATCCTCCTTGGCCAGTCCTGTGTGCTTACCGGGCCAGCCAAAGATCTTGGCATTGAAATGCGAGGCGGGCTGATCGCCGCATTTGCCAAAGCAAATGAGGAAGGAGGGATTCAGGGCCGTGAAATTCTACTGAAAAGCAAAGATGATGGATATGAACCGGACAAAGCCATCAAAAACACCCTGGAGTTTATTACTGAAGACCAGGTTTTTATGCTTATTGGTGAGGTGGGGACACCAACCTCAAAAGCGGTGATTCCTCTGGTCGAGAAGAACAAAATTCCATTTTTTGCCCCCTTCACCGGGGCCGAGTTCCTGCGTAACCCGTTCAGAAAGTATGTGATAAATATACGGGCCAGCTATTTTCAGGAAATGGAGCGACTCGCATCATATCTCATCGGCAAGAAAAAACTGACCAGAATCGCCTGCTTTTATCAGAATGATTCGTACGGATTTGCCGGTCTTCAGGGTATTAAAAAGGCACTTGCCAAGAGAAACATGGAACTGGTTTCAACCGGCAGTTATGAGAGAAACACCGTGGCAGTGATGGGCGCCATCAACGATATCTATAAAGCCTCACCTGAAGCTGTCGTCCTGGTCGGGGCCTACTCGGCCTGTGCCGAGTTTATCAAACTCAGTGAAAACATGGTTGGTAAAGATATCATTTTTGGCAACATCTCCTTCGTCGGCACCGACAGTCTCAAAGAAACCCTTGGTAGTTACGGCGCTAATGTTGTGGTAACCCAAGTTGTACCGATTCCTCAGGATGGTTCCTTGCCGATCATTCAAGAGTACCAGGAGGCAATGAAAAAGTACCAGCACGATGTTCCAATCAGTTTCACCTCCCTTGAGGGGTATATCGCGGGCACATTATTTCACCGAATTGCCCAGGGAGTTGAAGGAGCGTTAACCCGCGAGAAATTTATCGACACCATGCAGAACCAAGGGCGCTTTGAGCTCGGGGGATTAACGCTCAATTTCGGCAAAGATGACCATCAGGGCCTCGATACTGTTTACCTTACGAGAATCTATCCGAAAACAGAGGAGATTGAATAATGGACGCACCTTCTGCCGGATACAACCTGAGGATCTTTACTCTTTTGAAGGATCTGCTTACCGGGAAAAAGAAGATCTCTCTTTCTTCAGCGCCGCTCTTCTCCTCGATGCTCGTTATTTTTTCCCTCACCCTTTTCATTGGGGTTTTCTGGATGGTCAATGAGTATCAGGCCTACCAGGAGTCGATCAAAAATATTCGCAGCAACTATTCCAGTCAATACCAGGATCGACTCAAGGAAGAACACACCAAAGTTGTCGATTTCATCGAATATAAACGATCACAGACCGATCTGCTCATTGAGAGTGAGATACGCGACAAAGTTCAATCTGCTTATTCAATCGCTTCTCATATCTACCGCTTTTATAAAGATCAGAAGGATACGGAAGAGTTAATGGCGATGATTGGGGAAATATTACGCCCCATTCGCTGGAACAATAACAAAGGATACTATTTTGCCGGAACCATGGATCAGGCAAATTTTCTGTTGTTCAGTGATGACCCCTGGTTCGAAGGCAAGACAAGAGAAACAGTCAACTCCACCGTTGGTGATGATCTTTTGGGTGAAATCCAAGCGATTGTAAAGGACAAGGGTGCGGGCATTCTTTACTTTGATCTGGTAAAGCCAAGTTTCCCTGACAAGAAACACTCTCAAGTTGCCTTTGTGAAATACTTTGAACCATTTAAATGGTTCATTGGTGCAGCGGTTTATACCCAGACGACAGAAGAATTCGTTCAACAGGACATTATTTCCCGTGTCCAGTCCATGCATTTTGGCCATGATGGAGAAATTTTCGGGTTTCGAAAAGATGGCACTATTTTTACCAATCCCGACCAGAGACTCATCGGCAGATCCGTTGAAACGCTGGTCGACAGCCAGGACCATACTTTCGGTAAAGCAATGCTGTCAACGGCCCTTTCTGAGCAGGCAGAAGGCATGGTAACCTTCCAACCAGGGGAACCGGGTATAACCGGGGGAAGCCAAAAACTGAGTTTTATCAAAGCCTACTCGGATTGGGATTGGGTTTTTGGCACGTCTCTGTCCATGGAAGAAATGGAAAAAGCGATTGAATCGGAGACCAAACTCTATCGATTGATTGCCTTCCGAAACGTCTCCATGTTCATCACCATGTTTGTGATTGCCGTCTGCTTCCTGTTGTTCTTTTCCTATTTTTACAGCTTGAAGATTAAGCAGGGTATCCATCGTTTTACTGAATTTTTTCGTGAAGCCGCCGACTCCAATGAGAAGATGTCCACCGAGGATCTCGCATTTGCCGAGTTCGAAGATTTGAGTGAACTTGCCAACCATATGGTGGACGACCGAATTCATAAAGAACTGTTGCTGAGAAGAGATGAGTTGCGCCTTGACACGCTTCTTGCTCTAGGATCAATGGAGAAAGAATCCATAGAGAAGAAATATGACTTCATTTTACAGGCAATCGTAAGAATCACCCGAAGTCAGGCCGGATACCTTGCCCTTGTAAACGACAACCAGAGTCACATCTCGATCTGTTCTTACGTGAAAGGGGAAGAAATTATCGACCTGACCAGCAGTCAGGGAAAATCTCGCCCGGTGCTGGTTGGGGGGTTGCCTGGCGCCGCCGTGATGTATGGCAGGCACATAATCTGTAACGATTTTCAGACCAACGGTTTTTCGACCTACCCATATGAGGAAAAAGTCATACGGTATATTGATGTACCGATAAAAAGTGGTGGAAAGATTGTCGTGGTGGCCGGTGTCTGCAATAACAGTGAACACTACGACACCCACGATGCACGTCAGGTCAAAATGCTGCTGGAGGGCATGTGGATGCATGTCTTGAAAACCTGTTCCGAAAAAGAAATGGAACGATTGGAAAGACAGGTTATCGCCGTAGGTGAGCAGGAGCGAAGCGCCATCGGACGAGATTTACATGATGATCTTGGTTCCCATCTATCAGGCGTTGAGTTGCTGAGCAAAGTCCTGCATCAAAAATTGGAAAAGGATGACCCGGAAAAGGCTGAACAACTTGGCACCATACGTGATCTTATCCGTGACGCCATTGATAAAACCAGACGTCTTGCCCAGGGGCTGTACCCCGCCCACGTTATCGAACACGGACTTGAGGCAGCGGTTGATGAGTTAAGTATTGAGGTGGAGAATCTGTTTAAGGCCAAATGTAATTATTCCTTTGACGGGGACTTAAGTTGGGTAGACAGCAGCGTTGCTTCTCACGTATATTATATCGTAAGGGAGTCAGTTTTTAATGCGGCGCGGCATGGAAGGTCGGAAAATATCGATATCATCATGCGCTCTGATCGCACTGAGTTTTCCCTCCAGATTGGCGACGACGGAAAAGGTTTTGACCAGTCAAAAACCCATAAAGGACTCGGCCTGCATACCATGCAATATCGTGCCAAAGCGATTGGTGGTTCACTGGAGGTAATCTCGCAGGTCAACCAGGGAACCACGGTGATGCTAAGCGGAGAAATAAGGTTATAAGATGAAAAAAATTCTAATCGTCGACGATCACCCGATATTTCGGATGGGCATGGCTGAACTGCTTAATCAGGAAGAAGATTTTACCGTCTGCGCCATTGCCGAGGATATATCATCTGCACGTAAGGCAATCCGAGAAGAACAGCCGGATATGGCCATTGTTGATATTACCCTTGCCCATGAAAATGGTCTTGACCTGGTGAAGGAAATTTCCTCCGGCCATTGTCCTATCCAGGTGCTGGTCCTGTCTATGCACCTGGAATCAGTCTGGGCCGAGCGCGCCATACGCGCTGGTGCACGAGGCTATATTATGAAAAAGGAAGCCTCGGAATCGGTCATCTCCGCGTTGAGGATAATCAGCGAAGGTCGCGTCTATCTCAGCAAAAACATGACCTCCCTGCTGCTTGACAAATTTCATGTCAATCCTTCAGTCAGCGGAGGTGCACCCACCGAGGAAGTGCTCACTGATCGTGAACTCGAAGTATACCGGCTTATCGGAATGGGTCTTTCAACCCGCGAGATCGCAGAAAGGATCAATCTCGGAGTAAAAACCATCGGCACCTACCGGGATCGTATCAAGCAGAAACTCTGCATTAAAAATGCCGCCGAATTAACCAGGCGGGCCGTACTCTGGACAGAATCCACCCACTCCGGAACCGGAGACCCCACCCTGTAGGGAAATGACCCACACCCGGTAAGCATTTCCCTACAACTGCTTCCAAAACTTCCTTACCTCACAAAAGGCATCCGCCCGATTTTTTCGTTTCACCAATTCCTCTATAGTGAGAAACCGTTGGTAAACCCACGTAAATGCGTACTGCCTGGCGGTCACATTTCAACCTGACGAGACTGCAACCTGCTGGGAAAAAAGAACAACACGCAATTACGCTGGTGGCAGGGGTTATCACTGTTGATAACGCTAACCGCACGCAAAAGATCAAAAGAGCTGAGCTTATGAATACCCATTATTCAATGTGTCTGCTAACCCAGGGAAATGGATCGGAGGCTGTTTTCCTGACGTCCGAGGTTAACCTCCAACCTCATCAAAGATTTGCTCCGAAGATCAGTGACGAAGTTTTACTGGCAAGTGGTTTTCCCTCCCTCTCCCCAGATACAGGATTCCCCCTGTCACCAACACTTCAGCTCAATGCAGAATGTACAACTCTTTCAGATACAAGCCTGGAAGCAATCGCGCATGCCGAGTACCAGAGAAATTGTGCGACCTCGTTCAGGAGTTATACCGTCGAACCAGACCGGCGTCTTTGTGTACTCGCCAGCGATCCTGATCACCTTGATCGTTTTGTTGAGACCTACGGTGGTTTGCTGGATCTGGAACCGGTCCTGCTCAGCGGTGTCCATCCCGATTTTGACCGCGCTGTTGAGCTTAGTATCTCCAAACAAGGTAAGGATTTTTCCATTGATTACGCGGTTAAGCAACCGATTAATTTTAAAAAATGCACTTATTGCGGGAGTTGTGGCATACGATGTTCCGAACAGTGTATTGATGAGCAGCTCTCTATAGATTTTACCCGTTGTAATTTATGTCGTGAGTGTGAGGAAGTCTGTTCATCTGACGCGCTTGATGTACACTCCGTCGAAGAACGAGTTCTCACCATCCCTGCCATCATGGTCCTCGATGGCACCACGGTTGACCTCTCGGAATATGGGCAGGGTGTTTACCAGGAAAAGGACATTAACGATTTCCTGCAGACCCAGTTCACCTGCCAGGTGGACGAAGTTATTTCAACCCATCAACCAATTTGCCAATACTCCGGGCGACTCGACAAAGGGTGTTCCCAATGTATTGAACTCTGCCGCTACGATGCAATTTCAAGAGAGTCGGGTGGTATTGTTATTGATGCCTATAAATGTGAGGAGTGTGGTGGTTGTGTTGCGGCCTGCCCGACCGGTTCTCTGCAATATGAACGATTTTCTGACGTAAACTTTATCGATTTTTTCTTTAATCTGCCGACGGTGGAGACTTCCACCATTGTCATTGGAGAAGAAGCAGAGCTGCATAAGTTCTGGTGGCAAAACAAAGGGACTCGCTTTGATCGCACTTTGTTCCTTGAGTACCCAAAAGTATCCGCGCTCTCACTTTTCCACCTGCTCTTTTTATCCAGCAGAAACTTTAGCCGGATTATCTTACTCAGTAATGACATGGGGTATGAATATCTGTCTAGCTCAACCATTATCAGTCAGGCAAACGCGTTGCTTGAGGCAGTCGGAGCTGGATCTCAACCCGTATCGGTAAGCAACCTTCAGGAACTCAGCTCAACGCTTGAAACCATTTCTGAGCTCAAGCGTGAACACACCCCATTCTCTTTTACTCCTGGGAATCGAAGAGGGAATTTATCTGCGGTTGCAGAATACTTAATTCGTGGTGCTGATCAACCGGTAATCCTGCCTGATTCGGCTCCAACTCCATTTGCTGAAGTCACCTGCAAGGAACAAGGATGTACCCACTGTTTTGCCTGCATCAACATCTGTAAAATTGGTGCTTTCAAAACTGATGAACAAGAAGTTTCCCTGATCCATCAACCCTCTCTGTGCACCGGTTGTAACGGTTGCGTGACTATCTGTCCTGAAAACGTTTTAAGCCTGTTCCCGGTCACTGAACTTTCCCAAGACTATTTCAATGACAAGGAACATGCGACTGCAGATCCGATGCTCTGTACCAAATGTGGCAAAAAATTCGGCACCCGCCAGGGGTACGAGCGGGTAATGCAGATCCTGGGAAATAAAGAAAGCTTCGACACGAGCCATTTTGAATACTGTGACACCTGTCGTGTCACAAAGCTATTTGAGGTTGCATGATATGACTGAAATCACTGACAAAGAACTGTTTCATGTACGATTACGTCTGATTGACCTGGTGAAATCTTTTTTTCAGGATGAACCTGATGCCGAAAAGATGAGCAGATGGCGCGGTACCTTTACCGCACTCGCCCAGGAACAAATCAACCCCGCGTTTGATAATGGCGTGCGAGAAATTTCCTCCCTGCTCAAGTCAAAAAATCTCGAATCGCTCCAGGAAGAATATTACACCCTGTTCACCGATCCCTTCGCCAATGACCAGATCAATACCATGGCTTCGCATTATATCGATGGCCGAAGCTTTGGCAAAACCCTGGCCGACTTCAGGGGCTTTATTATGGCGGCAGATATCGTCAAAGAGAAGGATGTGGTGGATGCGGAAGATTCACTGGTGCTGATGCTCGACGTACTTGCTCGACTGATCGAAGAAGAAAAAGACACCGAATCGCTGGAGGCCCGGGAGCATCAAACAACCTTACTACTCGAGTATCTCGAGCCATTCACGGCAAAACTGTCCGAGGCCGTACAAGAAAATGAAAAAGCCAATTTTTACCAGTCCTGCTGCACCTTTTTAAACGGTTATCTGGATCTGGAGAAAGGGCTTTGTACCGTTCAATAAAATGGAACATCCGTCTACCACTACTGGTGGGCGATTAAATAACAAGGGCGAAAGAAGAGGAGAAGCCTATGAAAAAAGAACAGAAGAAAAGACGTTCGTTTCTGAAGCACATCCTGGCCGGAAGTGCGGTTGTGGCGGGTGCGGCCGCCATTGTCAAACCGGCCAAAGCTGAGTCAGGGCTGCCGCGAGGTCCGCAATCGGATGAAGTTCTCTATCACGAAAGCGAGAATTTCAAAAAGTATTACAAATCCTTGCGCTCATAACACGGCGTACGAGGTCTTTGTAACTGACCATTAATATGTGGCTTACAAGCCCAGTCGAAACAGGAGATCGAACAACATGGCCAGAAGCAAAATCAGGAAATCCTCAAAATCCAGTGTTATGAACACTGGCCGCAGGGTCACCCTGAATCCAAAACTCGCCCGGAGATCCTTCTTGAAGATTTCCGCGGCAACCGCAGCCCTTACCGGTGTTGCGATGACCACCAAGCTTACAAAGAAGGCACACGCTGCCGGCAAAACCACCCCGTATGAGGGCTCAAAAACCGTCAGGACGATCTGTACCTATTGTGCTGTCGGCTGCGGAATTGAGGCTGAGGTGCATAATGGAGTGTGGGTCCGCCAGGAAGTCGCCGCAGACCATCCGGTATCACGCGGTGCTCACTGCTGTAAAGGTGCGGGCGCCATCGACATGGTAACCAGTCCCAAACGTATGAAAAAACCCATGAAACGGGTTAACGGTAAATGGAAAGCGATATCCTGGGATACCGCGATGACTGAAATTACCGATAAGCTGAAAGACATTCGCGAAAAGAATGGTCCTGATGCATTGCATTTCAATGGTAGTGCCAAAGTTTCCAACGAAATGGCATACCAGATCCGTAAATTTGCTGCTTTCTGGGGGTCGAATAACGTTGATCACCAGGCCCGTATCTGACACTCCGCAACGGTGGCAGGTGTCGCCAATACATGGGGTTACGGAGCAATGACCAACAGCATGAACGACATGCGTCATGCCAAAAGTCTTATTTTTATCGGGTCAAATCCGCCGGAAGCACATCCGGTGTCCATGCAGCATATCTTGCATGCAAAAGAAAAGAACAACGCGCCAATCATCGTCGTTGATCCTCGTCGAACAAAACTTGCTGCAAAAGCAGATGAGTATGTTCGTATTCGTCCGGGAACCGACGCCGCGTTCATGCTTGGTCTGATCAATGTAATCGTTGCCAAGGGCTGGGAAGATAAAGAATTTATCAGAACCCGCGTCTCTGGCTACGAGGAAATGCTTGAAGTCGCCAAGAAATACACCCCTGAAGAGGTAGAAGATATTACCGGTATCCCGGCAGAGCAGACCTATAAAGTTGCTGAAATGCTGGCTAAAAACCGACCGACCTCTCTTACCTGGTGTATGGGTGGTACGCAGCATACCATCGGTTCCTCCATTACCAGAACATTCTGTATCCTCCAGCTTGTTCTCGGCAACATGGGTAAATCAGGTGGTGGTACCAACATCTTCCGCGGACATGATAACGTGCAGGGCGCAACTGATATGTGTATCCTCTCACACAGCCTTCCTGCATACTACGGTCTTTCAGACGGTGCCTGGAAGCACTGGTGCCGCGTCTGGGACGTTGACTACGACTGGATGGTCGGTCGCTTCAAGTCCAAAGAGTGGATGAACAAAAAAGGTTTTACCCTGTCCCGCTGGTTTGACGGTGTCCTCGAAGGAGAAGACAAGATTCACAACGGTGGAACTTCCGTAAAAGCTTTGATCCAGTGGGGTTGTGGTTCTAACTCCAACTCCCGCTTCCATGATGTTAAGAAAGCATACAATAAACTGGATCTGCTGGTAGTGGTTGACCCATTCCCAACTTCTGCGGCAGCACTTTGTGAGACCGATAATGTCTATATCCTGCCTGCAGCATCACAGTACGAGACCCAGGGTTCGGTTTCTTCCTCCTCACGCCAGATTCAGTGGCGTTATAAGGTGGTAGAACCCGTATACGACTCCAAAGATGACTATGACATCATGAAGGAATTCGTAACACGTCTGGGCTTTGCTGATCAGTATTACAAGAATATCAAACAGGTACCAGAAGACATTACCCGTGAGCTTGGCTCCGGCAGTCTTACCATCGGTTACAACGGTCAGACGCCTGAACGAATTAAAAAGCACATGGAAAACTGGCACACTTTTGATATCGACACCCTGCAAGCCAAGGGTGGTGCCTGTGACGGTGAATACTACGGAATGCCATGGCCGTGTTGGACAGAAGAGCACCCCGGCACCCCGATTCTCTATGATATCTCCAAACCGGTTAACGAAGGCGGCTTGCCGTTTAGAAACCGCTTTGGCGATGTCGCCACTTACGCCATGAGCGGACGTGTCGAGAATCAGCTTGCTGCAAAGGGTACCTGTAATCCAAGAAGCGTGGTACAGGGTGGATACTCAGAGTTTAAGGAAGTCGTACCTGGGACCAACTGGAAGACAGATCTCTCCCAGAAAACCATCAAAGAGGCACTGAGCAAAGGAATGGCACCATTTGGCAATGCCCGCGCACGGTGTATTGTCTGGACCTTCCCGGATCAGATTCCGATCCATCGTGAGCCGCTTCATTCACCACGCCCTGATATCGTTGAGCGTTACCCGACTTATAAGGATAAGGCGGATCACTATCGTGTTGATACCAGGTACGAAAGCGAGCAGGCCAAGAATAATGATATCGTCAAAAACTTCCCATACACTCTGACTACCGGCCGTCAGGTCGAGCACATGGGTGCAGGCGCTGAAACCAGAAGCAACAAGTACCTTTGTGAGCTTCAACCGGAAATGTATGCAGAGATCAATCCGAAGCTGGCTAACGATCTGGGCATTCGTGATGGTGGCATGGTCACGGTCGAGTCTCCCGAGGGCGGCAAGATCAAGTGTAAAGCGCTGGTAACCGAACGTGTCGATGAAACCACCATCTTCCTGCCATACCACTTTGCCGGTTCATGGGAGGGTGAGTCCTATGCAGATCAATACCCCGAAGGTAATGAGCCTTGGGCTGTAGGCGACTCTGGTAACGTCATTACCAACTATGGTTATGACATCATCACTCAGATTCAGGCTACAAAAGATGGTCTGTGCAAAATCAGCAAGGCCTAATCGGGAGGTATTGAAAAATGGGAAGAGTTAAATTTTTATGCGATGTGGAACGCTGCATCGATTGTGGCGGATGTGTTGTGGCCTGTAAAGAAGGTCATCATATCCCGGTAGGCGTGAATCGCAGACGTGTTGTCACCCTCGATTCAGGTAAAGAAACTGAAAAATCAATCTCCGTTGCCTGCATGCATTGTGCTGATGCTCCATGTATTGCAGTGTGCCCGGTTAATTGTATCTACGAGCGTGCTGATGGCGTGGTTCTCGTTGACAAGAAAGCCTGCATCGGTTGTGGCTACTGCTTTATGGCCTGCCCATTTGGTGCACCGCAGTTTCCGAAAGGAGCGGTATTTGGTGCCCGGGGAGCAATGGACAAGTGTACGTTCTGCGCCGGTGGCCCAGAAGAGAACTTCTCTAAAGAGGAGAAATCTCTGTACGGGCAAAACCGAATTGCAGAGGGCAAAGTACCGCTCTGCTCAGGAATGTGTGCTACCAAGGCCCTGCTCGCAGGCGATGCAGATGTGGTTGCAGATGTCTATCGTGAGCGCGTTTTCCAACGTGGTTCCGGAGCAAATGCCTGGGGTTGGAATAGAGCCTACAAGAAGAAAAGCTAAGTAAGCAAGAAGATAAACGGTCTGCCTTTCGCTCTTAGAAAGGCAGACTACCATAGGAGTAAATTATGCAGAGAAGTACTCATTCTGTACTGCTGCTCGGATCAATTATGTGCGCCTTACTGCTGATCGCGTGGGTCGGCTCGGCTTTCGCTGCAGCCGCCCAGGGGATGTATTCTATCTCCGATTACTATTCCGATTTAATGGGAGTAATTGGCGGTGAGTGGGAACAGGTAGGTGGCCTATTCACCTATCTCGTTGGCCAGCAATACTTCATGTGGGGGTTTCTCCTCATCATATCGGTGATTCCCCTCTTGTTTGCGGGTCATTTGTTGATCATCGGTGCAAAACATTTTGATCACGGTGGCAATCAGATTCTCTTTTTCCCACCGTTGGCGAGGATCATACACTTTATTGGTGCATTATCCTTTACCCTGCTGGTGATCTCAGGCTTACTTATTGTGTGCGGGCAGTTCTTTGGCGGTGGCACCTTTATCCGCCTGGCCCGCTATGTTCACATATTCGGCGCAATTTTGGCCGTTCCTGCCGTTTTAGGTATGCTGGTTATCTGGTTCAAGGATATGTTGCCGGCGCTGTGCGACATTAAATGGATTTTCATGCTCGGCGGCTATCTTTCCAAAGAGATTAAGCCCGTACCAGCCAAAAAATACAATGCCGGCCAGAAGATGTGGTACTGGTGTGCAGTATTTGGCGGTCTTGTGATGCTGGCAACCGGCTTTTTGATCTGGGGCTTTGGGGCTAACCTGGATATCATTCGCTATTCAGCAATCATCCACAATGTTCTCGGGATGGTTATTGTGGCCTTTTTCCTCACCCACTGCTACATGTCAATTTTTGCCATTGCTGGATCGCTGCAATCCATGAAAACCGGCTATAAACCGGAACACGAGGTTCACATGCTGCATTCCCTGCACAAGTATAAGGAATCAGATGTAAAACCTGGTGATCATCACTAGCAGCAGTTACAACGTACAATAATGAAAAGGGCACATCCCGTTTGGGGTGTGCCCTTTTTAATTGGTACTATGAAAATTCAATAATGTTTCTTCCCTTGCTGGTGATCAGCAAGGACCTAATTACATTCTACAACTTCAACCTTCTTGCCTTATCATTCAAGAAGACTCATCGATTTTGATTGAGCTCCGTTGCTTTAACAAATTGGCCAGTCTATTATAGGGGGCAGCTAGAATGTCAATACTGGTAGCTTCTTTGGGATATATCAGCAATGCTTTAAGAGTTATCTAAACGGCTCTATCCCCATCTATGTATTCTTTATTATCCAAAGTACCCGGCCAGAGGACCTATCAGCCTTCTTAGTGTTCATTTTTTCCAAATCTTTTTCTCAAGAATATGCCGATGGAACCAAATCCAAAAAGCAATAGACTAGCTGGCTCAGGAACTGGGCTTGGGGCTTCCTGGTTGCCCAACTCGACAAATAGGTTCCAGGCGGCATACGCTTTCAGGTTACCAACTAAAGCTTGAGAATGTGCTGCTGAAACATTGTACCAATCTTCACCTTCTGTGTGTGCTGCTTGCCATTCAAGAGCCCAGTTGGCATCTCTACTGCCATTTCCGTCACTGTCATAATCTGCATTATCATTCGCTGACAACCCCATATAATTGACTGCACCATCCGGGTCGTAGCTTTCAATATCGGCAAAATCATACAAGACCTTGTCATGAGCAATGACATAATCACGAATTTGATCATTGCGCTGGTTCAGGTTGCCAGACGCTCCTGTTCCGTCAAGATGACCTGTCATATACACAAAGGTTACACCAAAATATTCCTCTTCCAGAGCCGTCATTGGGGTCAGGTAGGTGTCAATCATGCTTTGCTCCGTCCTTGAGGAAGCCTGTCCGCACCATGACCACATAATTACATTAACATCACTATTGTTAAGCCCTCGTCCAGTTTGCGAGTCTACAGCACCTAGATAATTACGTGTATTGTTCACCCATTGTGGGTAATAACCGACATCTCCACTCATCGCGTAGTCGTGCAGGTCAAGAGCACCGCCTGTACCACCGTTATTCCAATCGAAGATGTCTGTAGGGAGATTAAGTCCAAGCCCCCCTCCGTTTGCAAAATCGACCAGCCCGGCCATACCTCTAGTAACTTGGCTTCCGTGTGATGTATGCCCGTAGGCAATGTGCAGGTTGTCTTTTGCGTTTTGTATCTGTTCTTCGGTTAAGCCGGTAATGTCTGTGTCATTATGGTCAATTATTAATGCGGCGAGCACAGCGCTTGGATAAATGCCGAACATCAGGCCAAGAATTACGATTAGTGCGGCGATCTTTTTCATTGTCTTTTTCCATTCTTTTTATTGTTGTCTATGCGTTTGACCCTTTATGATCGAACGATCATATTCTTCACACAGATAGAATCAAACACTTCCAGAGAATCTTATTGTAACAATATCAGCAACAAGCAAATAATATGCCCGAATTCTGAAATTAACTGGCCCGTCAAATCACCATTGTTACCTGCTGAAATTACATCGATTTCAACGATATGTTATTTAAAAGGAAACACCTGAGATTAATTTTACTCAAGAACGCCCGACCACATGTACCTTTTTGGCAACAAGGTGAAATAGACGAGGACAAACTGGTATTTGACTGGTCGAAGTGTGATTCGAGACTCAAATAATGGCTGGATAACCTGATGGGCTGGATCACAAGGCCTTGTCTGAATTGTTGTCTTGATAAGGTTCAGCTGGTAAATCCCGGCAATATACGATCCTGCCTCCTGTAATACGCTCCCTTCATTAAAATGAGGCTACTGGTTGGTTATTAAGCCAAATTCTTGAGTTTATTAAATCTACAAACGGGCATGGTTATCCGACTGAATCATGATGATTTTTCAATAAAAGAACATAAAAACAGGTACCTGAGGACAAATTGATTCCAAATGCCCGACAACGTGTACCATTTTAGCAACAAGTCAGTGAAAGACTAAAGGGGCAAAGGTGAGACGATAACTGAATTGAACCCCTTTTTTGTTATGATAGTTTGGGCAGAACCAGCGGCCACGGAAACTAAAGGCAAGGAAATATTGATGATGACAATCAGAACATTTGATTCCTGCAAATCCCTGATGAAAATCGCCTCACTGAAGGAATTTCGCATTACACGGGAGATAACGAGGCGGTCGAATCAATATTGTTTCTATAAAAATCCGTCATAAACATCTTAAATATCAAGACTATCGTCCACCTCTACCAAAAAGAACGATTTTAGCAGTCATAAATATGATCATCAAATCCAGAGGAATGGAGATATTTTTCATGTAGTAAAGATCATACTCCAATTTTCGTAAGGAATCCTCTTCCGAAGCACCGTATGGGTAGCAAACCTGCGCCCAACCGGTAATTCCCGGACGCACGTCGTGCCGTATATCGTAAAACGGAATTGTTTTTTTTAACTGTTCAACAAACACCGGCCGCTCAGGTCGCGGCCCGACCA